>WRLO01000039.1 GCA_009777575.1 Candidatus Cloacimonadota bacterium | reverse complement strand
GGGCAATGCCTGCTCCGCAAGCTCCGCAGGCATTGCCCGCCGTGGAGCGGCTGCCGCCGTATCGCATAAAGCAAAAGACGAAAAACCCCAAAAAAAATGTCCAATAAAATGTAACATATCCACCATTTTCTATTAAAAGCCACACACTTTCAGCGTGTGTAAGGTATGATTTTATGAAAATTGACTTTTCTGACTGCGGTCATAAATCAATTCCCTATAAAACATGGAGGAATAAATAAATGAACAACAAAACTATTTTTTACGCAATCGTATTGAGTATGCTGGTCACACTCACAATAGGCTGTGCTTCAACAAACAACACACCCACACCTACACCAAGTCAAGCTGATGAAAGAAATCAACTAGACCAAGTGATTAGAAGAGCTTCCGACTATCTTAATGATTTTTTGAGAGATGAAAGAGGGGCAACCATTGTAATAATAGCAGCTCATCCAAACTTTTGGGGACTGTCAAATTATATCATCAATGGACTTAGCCGAAATGCTGTCAATGATAGGACTTTCAGAGTCGCAGACAGAACCCAACTGGGTGATGTGGAAATTCTTTTTCAGCAAAATAGCGGAAGAGTCAGTGATGAAACATTGCTTTCATTGACGAGAGTTACAGGAGCATCGGTATATTTTGCTATCGACATCACCCGCACAAGAAATGAATACACCTTTAATCTCAGAGCTGTCGATATTGAGACACAGGTACTCGCTGGGCACGAAATATTTGTTTTCGAAAGCACCCAATTTATTGATGACCTAAGCTACAGAGACCCTAATGCACCTATTTATGCCATTGTAAGCGTCAGAGGTGATCAAGATGGCAGAATAGAAAAAGCGTTTACTGAAGTCTTAAATTCAAATGGTATCAGGTCAATTCAATCTGGCACAGACCTGTATTCTTTAAACGCATCTCTGGAGCTTCAGGATGTAGATAGCGATGACCCAAGATTTGCTTATGTGAGATATATACTAAACTATTCATTTCGACTTCCATCCAATGCAGAAGTATTCTCAAAAACAATAAGCGATAGAGTCCAGCACAGAAATACACCAGAAGCAAGAAATAGAGCAATACAAATGGTAGAGCATTTTATCAGGTCAGATGGATTTTCTACTGATCTAACAAATAATATCAGTAGATTGTAAGGAATGTATAAATGACAGCTGTCCGACAAGTCAAATTAATAAAATTATACCTTACACATGCCTTTAGGTATGTGAAGCTCTGTAGAAAACGAGGTATACACCAAAAACCAGCATCCCGTAGGGATGCAACCAAGATATTAGCACATTTTGTGGCATCCCTACGGGATGCTGTAAGGTGCCTATATCCGTTTCTACAGAGCTTTAATCTCTACGAGATGACTTTTCGGACTGCGGTCATAAATGCGTTCCCTACGAAAAATAAAAAATAAGGAGCAAACACAATGAACCACAAAATCAAAATTATCTTTTGTATATTGTTTTTGTCAATATACATACTGCTACCTGCTCAGCAATACTACACAGGAGACGGTGGTAGCGGACAAAGAATAGCTATCCTCGAATTTGAACCCCAAGGACTTACTGCTGAGCAAGAATATTTACCAGCTGAGGTGCAAGGTGTCCTGACAAGTTTATTCACCAGATTTACAGCAATGACTGTCATAGATAGGCAAGCATTGGAAAGAGCATTGGTAGAGGTTAACAGACCTTTTTATGCTGACAATTTAAATTTTGGCAGGCTACCAGCACCACCAAACCTCGTTTTATCAGGAACTATCCGTAGAACGGCATCAGGGATCACTCTCGATATCAGAATAGTGGATTTGTCTAACAATACAACAAGAGCTTCACACACACGAACTTGCTCGCAAACTGAAATTGATGACCATACTGCTATCCATAGAGCCGCCAGAGAGCTAATGAGTGGATTGGATATAGAACTAAGCTCTGCAGGCAGAACCGCAATGAGTGCTATGGAAACAGAAAATCAAAGAAATGCTCAAAGAAGGGTAGCACAAGGTATGGTGGCTTCGAGGCAAGGGACAGAAATTGCAGCCCTCACGCATTATCTACAAGCTGCTGCTTTTGACCCTACTCTCGCTGAAGCCGTTAGTCGCTCCACTATATTAACTGCCGATATCAGAACTGGTAATATTGCAGGTGATGTTACAAATGATATTGCCTGGCGAAGAGCCTGGGTAGATAGATTGACCGAAACAGAGCAGTTTTATCATCGTTTATTAAGTGATATGGTGCCTCCTTTTAGAATGATTTATTGGTCTGATATCCTCGAAAGAGAAAGCGATAGAAATTATAGAGATGAGACGACCACATTGCATTTTGACCTAAACATGCGTGCTAACCCTGACTTTTTTAATATCACCTTGCCTGCTATAGAGCAGGCAACACAAATCGTTTATGATGGGTTAATAGCCACCGGTAGAGCTTCAGAATGGGGATTAAGTAACTGGCCAAATTCAGGAGTTAGTAATTCTAATCCATATAACAGAAATTGGACATACAATTTTAACACTGTCTTTGAAATACTAAATGATTCAAATAGAGTTATTGGAACAAGCACAAATAATCTCTCGCGGTCATTTAATATAAATAGAAGTAGCAGCATTATTCGGTCACAATTTGATAGAAATAGTTATACTACTGTTAATTTTACCCGTGTAAATGCAACTCAAATCACAAATAGGATGTCTATCCGGATAAGAACTATCAATAATAATCCTCCCGAAAATGCCAGGATTACTATTACTCCTGTCGCTCGCACTTGGTTTAATACTCAAAGAAATGCCTTGAATAATTTCAATATTGATAGACATACCCTCAGAGGTTTTTCAAATGAAGGGAGAGGTTCAACTACTTTGAGATTACCAGATAATGTATGGAATGAACCTGTAATTATATACACAATAGCGGATGGGGCTTTTAATAATCCTAATACAAAACTTACAAGTATAACAATTCCTAACACTGTAACCATTATAGGAAATAATGCGTTTGCTTATAACAGTCTAACAAGTTTAATAATCCCTAATTCTGTAACTTCAATAGGAAATAGTGCTTTTGAGGGTAATAGTATAAATGGACTTTGGATAGGTCAAAATATGAAAACAATAGGAGATAGAGCCTTTTATGGTATCATTGGTGGTTATCTCACTATCGGTGAAAATGTTAATATTGGTAACCAAGCTTTTTCGCGTGATGTTAGAGTAGTGATAAATGAGCATGGGCATACTAGAACAGAACCTCGAAGCACTGGTTTTGCAGAGTATTATAACAACAATCGAAGACAAACTGGAACATATTCATATAGAGAGAATAGATGGTGGTTTGAGCCGACTATAAACCAACATGAAGCAAGGGATAGTATGGACAAAGGTGTTGCCGCACTTCATGCAGATCAAGCCGCCAAGAGAGATCAAACATTAAAAGATTCTATAAGCTCAAGATTATTTCTTATCGGTTTTGGCTTTGAATTCGGTTCACCACCACATAAAGCGATAAACAAGATAGAACAAGAGGAAACATTTGGGCATTGGGTTCTCGAGCTTGGGTTGTATAAATCATTTATCCCATATACTTTTCTAGGTGGAGAAGCCAGAGTTGGATGGGGTGGTATCAAAACAGGTGAGAAAGGAACGAACTCAGAGGGGAAGGAATATAAAGAAAGAAAAACATCTACCATGTATAGCTTTGCACCTTCTGTTGGGGTCATGGTACCAACTAGCGATACTGTCAGATTTAACCTAGGTGTTCTTTACGAAATGGGAGGACAAAAATCAAAATTTCATAAATTTAGCTATTTCGGTTGTGTAGGTTTCGAAGTTGGTATTGATTTTTATTTTGAAGATGTGGGTGGCAGAGGGCACATAAGATATCGAGGAACAATGATACCCGAAGACATAGTAAACGAAAGAAAAGCAAGATTGTCTAATTCTATAACATTTGGTATCGGATATTAACATTTTCTTAAGGATATTCTCAAATGCAATCAAAAAACAAATCAAAGAAAGCAAAAATCATTATAACGATAATACTTTTAATAATATCAATCCTATTGATATTATTGATTTTCAGAAAAAATGATAAAGCATCTATAGAAATAGACATAAATATAAATGAAGAAGCTATTTCTGTAGCTTTAGATATCGTAGTCCCAGAAGTAACAGATTCATTGACAGTGGTCCCAGTAGCGCCGACTATAGAGGAAACTGTCATAGAATACACAATAGGCTCTATTATTACTTTTGGTGGACGGGATTGGCTTATACTGGATATCAAAGACAATCGAGCAAAAATCATTAGTGTCGACATTATCGAAAAAAAGGCATATCATGAAATAGATGCTCCTATTACATGGTCATCAAGCGACATAAGAAGATACCTGAACAATGATTTTTACAATAGTTTCGGTGAAGATGAAAGGACTAAAATTGTCGAGACTACTATTATCAACGAAAACAACCAATGGTATGGGACAAATGCAGGTGGGATTTCTCAAGATAAAGTATTTTTGCTTAGTGTTTCTGAAGTTGTCCGATATTTTGGAGATAGCAGTCAATTAACCGATAGACCCAGAAATGCTCGGATTATCAATGATGAATATAACGAAAAACGTGTTGCTCGGTATAATGGAGAGGCGTCATGGTGGTGGCTAAGGTCACCGGGTAGTTTTGGCTTTCGAGCTATAAGAGTAGATAATAATGGCAGTATCGATATGAGTAGTAATCATGTCTATGACACAGAAGGTGGGGTAAGACCGGTGATGTGGATAGCTTATGGATAAGTGAAAAAATTTACTTCTGTATCTCGCTATTTTTCAATATTATATCTGCAACTCTCTTTCCCCTCCTGTATGCTTCCCCTATCGCTCTCATGTAATATGTTGAAAATAAAAGAGTTATTATGAGTTATTTTTTCATAAAGAGGTCTTTTGACAAGAAAAAAATGATTTAAAAATTAGGTAAAATTATTTTTGAAAAGATTCTTGACAAAAATGATAGATATTTATTGAGGAACAAATAAGAAAATGACCTAAATTTTAGTCGGTCAGTAGTGAAAAACTATATTATTATCATCGTTGGCTGGTGAAAAATGGTTTAATGGGCAGAATCACGAAAGTAGAGATGATTTTTAGGGGTAACCCTTAACTTGTTAGCATTGGACAAGAGGAAGATAGTGGTATGGAGATTGCTTCAGGAGAATAGCAAGAATTTACCTCGCAAAGACAGAAAAATCAATTCTCAATTCTATCTCACCAGGTCCCTCTACCGAGTTTCCAAATCTCAATTTTTATACTATCATGTTTGATAATCTCGTTTTTTTGATTTGCTTTCCATTTTTGGCTTTTATCTCTATCAAAGATGATTAAATGAGCTTCATCACAACCGTTTATTTGAGCATAGTTTGCTGTCTGCGGGAGGGCTTCTTTCAAGAGACTTGCGTATTTTATACCTTTTTTTATGATTTTGAGTTCGATGATGATGTTTTGGATGTTATACTCCCCCCCCTTGCCCCCCCCATAAATGTGGGGGGCAGGGGGGGGATTTGTAATTTGTAAATTGTAATTTGTAATTTGACCATACATCCATTTTATATGCAGATCAGTGCGTTTTCTTCCAAGTCCATATTCTCTATTTATATAACCACCACCGTTCACTACCCTTTGCAAAAATGCCTGTAAAAATAGTTGTGGAACCGCTTCTTTATAACCCTGTATATTACAAACCATCATTCCAGAATTTTCATTCCAAAAATCTTTGAACATAGTTAACAGGGTTTTGACACAGATACTACCATCGGGAGCTATCCATTTAGGCTGAAAATTATGGAGAAAATTTGTTTGTCCCAGATCCGTGAGCTCTCTTGGAATAATCTCCGAGTAAATCGCATTAGCTATTTTTAAACCTTCTGAAGTTCTTTTTATAAGTCCTAGATCAATGCAATATTCAGTATCATCTTTGTCAAATTGTGTATTTTCGCTTAAAACCATTGGTAATATTATATTTCTCACTCTTGGTTCATCGAGCTTGTCTGCAAGCTGATCAAGATGAGTCTGACGCTCTAAAATAAGCCTTTCCTTAGCTCTTTCCATTTTTTCAGTAGTGATTATGATACTTCTATCCCTATTTTCTACCATCTTGTGAGTAACCTCGCGAGCTAGGGCATTTACGAGCCAAGGCTGCCCATCTGTATATTCCATCACAAGTTCAAAACACTCTTCAGTAAAGACTTGACCTGTTTCAGTAGTATGCTGATTGTAGAGTTCTATCACTTCTTCTTTGGAAAAATTTCCAAGTCTGAGAGATTCGGTCTTAACATTGAAAGCACTTCCCCCAGAGATAATTTCTTGATTACTAGTATGGATACGATAGTCTTTTATATCTCTCACTCCGCAAAGAATAATGGATGATGGAAAATTTACTGGTCTTTTATCATATCCACTCCGAAGTTGTCGTAACACAGAGAGCAAGGTGTCACCTATGAGAGCATCTATTTCATCGATAAACATAACAATAGGTTTTTTTATGAGATTTGATAAATATTCAAGCATTTCATTTAAACTGTTTTCAGAAGCCAATGTTTTATAATATGCTATAGCTTCATGAAAAGGAAATTCATCTTTTATTACACCCCGTGTCCTACTTAAAATCTCTTGCACTAAGTCATCCGTTGCTTTTTTTATATTGTGTCGCCATGCTTGCCCAACTTCAAAATTTACATAAACCGAAAAATATTGCCCCTCTTTATTTAAATAATCTCTTAATGCCAGTAAACAGCTTGTTTTCCCTGTTTGCCTCGGTGCATGAAGAATAAAATATTTTTTTTCATGTATCAGGCCTAAAATTTCTTCTGTATTCCAGCGAGTCAAAGGGTCTATTTTATATGCATCAGGCTGATTTACAGGTCCAGCTGTATTGAAATGTTTCATGTTCTACTCCTTTTTATGTTACAAATTACATATTTTTTAAATATTCTAATTTTGTCAAATTAGAATTTAATGGGAAAAAACTATAAATCGATTAAAATTCAATCTTATCATTCTCTCCAATTTTCAAACATAAATAGATGATCACTAAGAAAATCCCTTGATATGATTATCATATCATCTGTTACAATTTGATTTTCATTAAAGATTGGCTCAGGGTTACATCCGCCGCTTTCACGACCAACTTGACTCATACGGTATCTATTTCCACAATTTTGGCAGACTAATACAGAACCAACCTGCACAAAATAACCTTTACCGGAGCTAGCACAAATCATGCAAGTATTAAAAGCTACGCGTATAGTTCCATCAAAAACCCTTACTGCAAGAACTTCCAGTGAGACACCATCTATCACAATAGGATAATACAAAACATTTTCTGAAATATCAGCTATATTGATGACAAGGTCAGAGTCGGTTATGATAGGCATTCTTTTGTTCAGTTCTAATTCTTCTGAAAAGACTGATATATTTGATATGATAAAAATCAATATCAAAATAAAATAATTCTTTTTTTGCATTTTTTTCTCCTTTTTAATCTGCTAAATTGAATGGTTTAACCACTCTTACCTCATCGACTATTCTTCTTCCATTATGAGCTCTTACCGTAGGATTTCTCCAACCAGCTATATTGGTAACATCAGCTCCAGCCTCTTTAAATTGATCTTGATTCATGATAAATGACAAATCTCCTTGGATCAACTCAACTTTCCTTGCCCAATGTAACATATTGTTGTTCCCAAGCTCTATGCCATAATGGTCTCCGAACTCATGATACTTTACTAACATTCTGTTTGTTCTAACGATATGTTCAAATGTATCGATAGGAGTATCAAAAGCTCTATTTGTCTTTATCTTTAACCCTGTTTTGATTCTATTTTCATCTGTATCAAAAACGAGATGATTTGGCAACTTAACTATTTCCAAACCGCTATCAATGAAGGGAGTGGCATCAAATTCTATCCATATATCAAAAAGTCGATTGTCATTTGAGTCACTATTGAAAAAAAAACTTGTGATTCCATCTGGAGAAACAAGCTCCCAAGCGTGTTTAGCTTCATTAAAAGAGATATTATCTGGAAGCAATTTTAAGATAATATCAAACTTTAAAATCGCATTATTTCCAATTATATCAAGCTGTTGGCACGATGAAAATATAAATAGAAATAACAAAAAAAACATAAAAATCTTTTTCATATTTTTCACTCCTTAAGCCTTAAAATTTTTTAGTCTAAGTGCATTTGTAACGACGGAAACAGAACTAAAACTCATTGCTACTGCTGCAAACATAGGATTCATCAGAGGTCCTCCAAATGCGTATAGTAGACCAGCTGCTATAGGGATACCAAGCGAATTGTAGGCAAATGCCCAAAATAAGTTTTGCTTAACAGTGCGAATCGTTCTTTTGCTGAGTTTTATAGCAGTAGGGACATCTTGTAAATCTGACCTCATCAATACTATATCAGCACTTTCCATCGCTACATCGGTTCCGCTTCCTATTGCGATACCTGTATCTGCTTGAACAAGAGCAGGTGCATCATTGATCCCATCACCTACCATTGCTACTTTTTTACCTTCATCCATTAGTTTTTTTATTTCGGCGGATTTATCAGAAGGTAATACTTCAGCAAGTACTCTTTCAATGCCAACTTGTTTTGCGATTGCTTCTGCAGTTTTGCGATTGTCTCCTGTCAGCATAGCAACTTCTATACCCATTTTACGAAGTGTTTCTATCGCTGATTTACTTGAAGCTTTTATCACATCAGCTACTGCAATGATACAAGCAAGGTTGTTATCTATTGCGAGATACATTGGAGTTTTGCCTTCTTGGGAAAGCTTATTCATTTTTTCAGCAATCTCTGGGTTGCTATCAGTAACAATATTTCTTTCATCCATTAGTTTTTTATTGCCTACTAGGATATTTTTATTGTTAATCATAGCCTCGATGCCTTGACCTGTGATTGAATTGAAGTTTTCTGCTTTAAATAGCGGCAAACCTTTTGCTTCTGCTGCGTTTACTATAGCTTTGCCGAGTGGATGTTCAGAACCTTTCTCTGCAGAAGCAGCTATTTGGAGCAGAGATTCATTTGTAAACTCTATTTCATCGCTATTTTCAGGTTTAGAACAAAATAAAATTATATCCGTTACAGCTGGTTTCCCTTCTGTGATAGTTCCTGTTTTATCAAAGACAATTGTTTGAATTTTGTGGGTCATTTCGAGAGCTTCTCCACCTTTGATGAGGATGCCATTTTCTGCACCTTTTCCAGTTCCCACCATGATAGCCGTTGGTGTAGCCAGCCCTAAAGCACATGGGCAGGCTATCACGAGAGTCGTGATAAAAATCGAAAGAGCTAGAGTCAGATTTCCTGTAGTTAAATACCAAGTAATCCCAGCACATAGAGCTATCAAACAAACAATCGGGACAAAAATCGCTGAAACTTTGTCTCCGAGAGCTGCTATAGGCGCTTTACTACCTTGAGCATCCTCAACCAGCTTGATAATATGAGCCAGAGCAGTATCTGCTCCAACTTTATCAGCTCTGAAGCGGATATTTCCCGAGGTATTGATTGTCGCTGCATAGACGCTATCTCCTGCATGTTTATCTACTGGCATACTTTCACCTGTTAGCATAGACTCATCTATTGAGGTATGACCTGCTATAACCTTTCCATCGACAGGAATTTTTGCTCCCGGCTTAACAACAATAATATCTCCAACTTCGACTTCATCGATGGGGATTTCTTTTTCTGAGAAATTCTCGAAATTATCTTCAATCGAATTTTCTAAAGCGGGATTATCATTCACCAAAATTATTGCTGTTTTAGGAGCGAGACCAATTAATTTCTTTATAGCCTCATTTGTGCGACCTTTTGAGACAGCTTCCATTGTTTTTCCGAGTAGTATCAGAGCAAATATAACCCCAGCGGTCTCGAAATAAAGTTCATCGACGAGTAAGCGGTCTGACAACTCATTAAAATAGACTTCTGTGGAAATCAACCAAGTTTTATACAAGCTATAAACTATCGCTGAGCCCGTTCCTATCGCTATTAGAGAGTCCATGTTGGGACTTTTCCTGATCATAGCCATGAAACCCACTGTAAAAAATTTATGACCTGCAATAACTATAGGTATAGTCAAAAATATCTGAATTAAGGCAAAATAAAGCGGAAATTTAGTCATTAAATCATGCAAGGCATCAGCAAAAGGTAAGTCTATAAACAAAATCATCGGCACCATTGTGATATAAAACAAAGGTATAGCAAAAATTATTGCGATTGTTGTTTTTAACTTATAAGTTTTTATTTCTTTGCGTTTCCTTTCCCATGCCTCATCAGCAGAGCTAGTTTTCTTTATTTCTAAGGCTGTAAATCCTATTTTTTCAATAGATTCACGAATCTTAGTCAATCGAAGTAATTTGGGATCATACACAATATTTGCTTTTTCGGTAGCAATATTTACAGTAGCCGAAGTGATGCCGGGTAGCTTATTTAGTTCTTTTTCTAGTTTTGCTGAACAAGCAGCACAAGACATACCCCCTATGGGTATAGTGATAGTTGTTAGAGTGTCCTCTTCTATCACCTCAAAGCCCAATTTTATGATAGTTTCTTTGACAGAAACTAAAATCTCAGCATCTGACAAACTCATGGATAGCTTTTCTGTAGCGAGATTTACTGAGGCAGAGTTGACGCCTTCTATAGCTTGGACAGCTTTTTCTATACGGGCAGAACAAGCTGCACAGTGCATTCCACCGATATTAATAGTTTTATTTATCATTTATTTCTCCTATTAAATTTTTTTATTCAGTTAAAAAAATATTCATCTGGATAGATCATAGTCTCATGCTCATAAACATCATCTTTTATTGCTTCTTCATCTATATCATTTAAATCTTCAACTACTTTTACAAAACCATAAAAAATATGGTCTCCGGTTGAAAAATCAAAATCTATTTCAGGAATTATTTCAATGATATTTTCTCCATATTCAGTTTCAAAAATAGTTCTATAGTATGGGATAATAATACGAAAATTGCCTGGGTCTAAGGACTCAATATTCAAAATCAATCTTAGCGGAATATCTCGCTCAACGACTATTATCGCAGGTTCAAAACCATCGTCATTAAGAACTAAACGAGCTTCCTGAAATATTAAACATTCTCGTGTTGGAGCTAGAGTCATAGCAATAATATCTGCTTTCTCGATTTTATCTAAATAAATCTGAACGCCTGCAGGTTCAAGATTGAGTCCTAAATCTCCAATATCCCCCCCTAACTCAATGACATTTATCCTACCGTGAATCATAGACATCCAGCATGAAATTGAAAATCTACCTGTTCTAGTGGGTAAAAACTCAATGATATTTTCACCCGGAGTTAAGGTATGATTAATCCCAAATTCATTTACCTGAAACCGATAATTACAGCCATTGATATTATTTTCCGTTGCTAGATAAATCCAGCGAACTGGTATATCTTTAACTACATAAAATGTTGGATATCTATTGGGTAATAGCGTAGTTTCTACGATTTGGACTCCGTCAACAATATTGGGTATAAATGAGCTTCCAGAACTATTTCTCTGAAAGCCGGCAAAATTCCAGCCATTCAATATCATCACTACACCCATAGAAGCCACTAAAATAGCACCCGTTTGCATAATTTTTTGAGAAAATGATTTACCTTTTATACTTGATAAAATACTACCCATAGCACCGAGAACAAACATCAAAGGTACTGTCCCTAAACAAAATAAAAACATTGATATTCCACCCATGATTGCACTTCCAGTTGACAAGGCATACAACTGCATTGCTTGTAATGGACCACAGGGCAGGAATCCATTTAAAATCCCAATCATAAAGGGATTTTTTCCCATTGTACCTTTATTTTTACCTTTAAATTTTGGTAATCTCGGTGTCAGATATCTAAAAATAGGAAACAAACCAAGCATATTTATACCCATGATGAGCATAAAAATGCCTGCAAATATTAATATCCCGTTTCTAAATGAATCAGATACAGTCAAGACAGACCCTAAACTACCTACCAATACTCCAATTGTTGTATATGATATAAGGCGACCTGAATTGTATAAAAAGCTAGGGAAAAGTTTTGTATAAATAGTGCTTGTTTTTTTTTGCAAAACTTCAATCCCTACTTCTTTTATCGTTTTTGTCGGAACATTTAGTGTCTGGGAGAGATTTATCCCACCACACATCGCAATACAATGCAAAGAGGTCAACAATCCGATGATAAAAACCAGCCCATAACTCATACCAGCCTCAGCTATAGGTATATTGGTTGCAAGAGTCGATGTGCTGAGAATTTTGAAAATATAAGAAATGGAAAGTATTAGAAAAAATATGATGAAAAATTGTAAAATTTTACGAAAAGGTGATTTTTTCTTTGAAACCGTATAGCCAAGACCTATATTCTGTATTTTTTTACTTATTTCATCAAAAGTTAAAAGATTTTCATCAAATGAAACTATGGCTTTACCAGAAATATAGTCTACAGAAACTCTCTCAATGCCTGAAATTTCTAATAAAGTCTCTTTTATTAATTCCTGACAATTGATACATGTCATCCCGTCTATAAAAAAGTGTTCTTCAAACATCTTAGTTAAACCTAAATCAGATTATCCTCTGCTAAACAGCATTATAGATAGAGCCATTGATACTACCGTGCTCAATGGAATCAACCATGTTGTTGCTCTAGTCCTAAATGACTCTGGGACAAATATCACATCACCCGGTTCCAATCTCTGACCAGTGTATAATACCCTTTCACCTTGATCCCTGATGATATATATCTTTGTTCTGGAAGCATCTCGATTTAACCCACCACTAAGGGATATATAATATTGGGCATCTCCAATTCCATTAAAAAAAACTCTACCCGGTTGAGCCACATAACCATTCACATATACATACAATTCCCTCATAGAGATATTAACCCTATCATTAGGTTGTAGGACAAAATCTTTATCTACTAAAAAGAATTCGCCATCTCTCCCAACAGCAAAAACATCAAGGTCTAAAAACTGTCCTCTTTGGGACAATTTATTTAAAACGGTAGCAATTGTTTCATTGTCATTACTCAATTCTATTGACTCAAAAAGTTGTTGAATATTTCCACTTTCATTTACTTTACTTGAAAATATCGTTACAAAATCTTGAGCTAAGTTTACCATTATCACATCATCGTGCATAATTAGCGGATTTAAAGATGTATCTCCAGTTGAAAAATAATCGTTAAAATCATAAGTCAATATCTTATTCTGTCGTAAGATATTTATTCTACGACTGGCTGTTGTTGACAATCCCGATGCCATCTGTATCGCTTCTTGAAGGGTTATGAGGTCATAAGCGAGATATACTCCCGGACTGACGACTGCACCCATGACATTGAATCTGATAGGAGCTATTCGTCCAAGCTGAATAGTTACAGGAGTGTTTGTGTTGCTTATTCCAAATAATTCTTCTACAGTATTATATACCTCAGAAAGCGTTTTGCCAGCTACTAGAATATTATCTGCAAAAGGCAAAAGGTTTACATAACCTGTTGGTAAAACAACAGTTCTGACCCATAAAGTATCCAGAACAGCTCCTTGTAACAAGAACACATCGCCTGCTTTGACTATATACTCATCAGGGTCTATCCTTGAAGTATTTGCATACAAAATGGAAAAAAGAAAAGTAAATGATAATATAACAAAATTTATTAACATTCGTTTGGTTTTAGGTTTGTGCAAAATTGATTTCATGTGATATTATCTCCTATCTGATTTTATATTCATTCGTCTTACTATACTTAAGCGAATTTTTGGAGTTTATGTTTCATAATATTTAATAACTCGTTCCAAAATCATATCAAGATTGTATTTTGGAGTATATTTTATACATTTATTTATTTTCGTTAAGTCTGGCATTCTTCTTAGCATATCTTCAAATCCATCTTCATAAGCCTCTGAATATGGGATATATTCGATTTTCGAATTGCTATTAACTAATACTTTAATTTTTTTAGCTAGGTCTTCGATACATATTTCTTCAGTATTCCCTATATTAAATATTTTCCCTATAGCTGAAGGCTCTTTCATCAATTGAATTATTCCCCAGATTACATCTGCTACATCTACAAAACAACGCGATTGTTTTCCATCTCCGTGAATTGTGATTGGATGGTTTAGTAGGGCAGATTTGACAAATTTAGGTATTACCATACCATATTGTCCTGATTGACGAGGACCAACTGTATTAAAAAATCTGACAATTACTACAGGCAGCTTCTTTTCTCTATAATAAGCTAGAGCCATAAATTCATCTATTGCTTTTGAACATGAATAACCCCATCTTGAAATATGAGTGCTCCCTAATACTCGATCATCTTCTTCTTTAAAAGGGATTTTTTCACTTTTTCCATAGATTTCTGAGGTTGAGGCAATTAATACCTTTTTTTTATATTTATTCGCAAATTCAAGAACATTTTCAGTCCCAATGATGTTGGTTTTTAGAGATAATAAAGGATTATTGATGATATATTCGACACCAACCGCTGCTGCTAAATGATAAATTTCATCGGCTTCAGCTATTAAACCTTCTATGATTGTTCTATCAAGAATAGTTCCTAATACATAGCTAAAATTGCTGTTTTCTTGTAGATGAGATATATTAGAAAACTTTCCTGTTGATAGATTGTCTATAATTGTGACCTTGTGTCCATCCAATAGTAGGGATTCACATAGATGAGAGCCTATGAATCCTGCTCCACCTGTTATTAATATTTTCATTTTTTCTCTCCAAATATTACATATAATAAATACTCCGTTCAAGGAATTTTATTTCAATGTTTTTGTCAACAGATTTGTGAAATAGTTAATTCAAATTGAATTTTATAATCATAAAAATAGAACACATTTTGTAATTCTAGAATAAGTGAAGAATCTCTTAAATACCATGTATTTAAACATATATAAAACACATCATGCAGTTCAGATTTAACAAATTATTACAAAATACTACAACCTCAAATAATAAAATATTAATCACTACTGACCGACTAAAATTCAGGTCATTTTCTAATTTGTTCCTCAATAAATATCTATCATTTTTGTCAAGAGTCTTTTCAAAAATAATTTTACATAATCTTTAAATCATTTTTTTCTTGTCAAAAGATCTCTTTATGAAAAAATAACTCATAATAACTCTTTTATTTTCAACATATTACATGAGAGCGATTGGGGAAGCATACAGGAGGGGAAAGAGAGTTGCAGATATAATATTGAAAAATAGAGAGATACAGAAGTAAATTTTTTCACTTATCCATAAGCTATCCACAATTTATTTTTCACTATTGACCGACTAAAATCTATTTTATGAAAAAAATCACCTAAATCACAAAATCTTGAAGTATTAACTCCATATTTCTCCATTATAGATAGTTTAAATCAATTTTAATCAAAATGTATCTCCTTTCATAAATTTACGAGGCTTAGGACAAAACCTATCCCCTATCGATAAATATGTTCATAAAAAATTATTATTTCAATAGTTACATAAATAAAAAACAAATTAATCGGTCAGTAGCGAATATTAATATTAAATCCCAAAAATAAAATGTAAGCAATTTAGCAATATCACTATTTTCAAAAAACAGTTGACAAAAAACATAAATAAATTATTTTTGCACAAATATATAGTTATAAAATTTATTAACAAGAATATAATGCATAATAAAGATAATAAATATCAAAGGAATAGAAGAAAATGGATATTATAAAGAAAATAAATATCGTATTTATAGGAACAGCAGATTTTGGTTTACCGACACTAAATAAATTTGTTCTCAATCAAGATTCAGAATATGATTTCAATTTAAAATTGATAATTACTCAACCCGATAGACCTAAAGGAAGAAATTTAGGTTTTAAATATTCTTTGATTAAAGAGACAGCATTATTAAAAAATATTCCGTTATTACAACCTGAAAATATCAATGAAGATGATATTGTTGAGTCAATAAAAAAATGTGAACCAGATATAATTGTCACCATTGCTTATGGAGGATATATCGGAAAGACGCTAAGAACTATCTGTCCCTTAGGAGCAATAAACCTGCATCCATCTTTGTTGCCGTTACATCGAGGAGCTGACCCTGTGCGAAGCACACTTTTGGCAAAAGATGAATATTGTGGAAATACTATATATTTTTTAACATCAAAAATAGATTCTGGACCAATTATCAAGCAAAAAAGTTATAAAATATCAGATTTAGAAGTTAAAAAAAATTTTACCTATATAGAATATTTTTTATCAAAACAAGGAGCAGAAGATATGGTTGAAGTAATAAAACAATTAGAGCAAAAAAATGTTCATTATTCTGAGCTAAAAAAATTATTTCCTCAACAAGATCATTCAAAGGCAACTCTTTCAAAAAAACTTGAGAAAAATTCAGCTTATGCAGATTTTAATTTATCAGCAGATGAATTTATTAATAATGTAAGAAGTTATTCATACAGACCTGGCTATGTTTGTAAATTTCGCGGAAAAAGATTAGAAATCTACGAAGCAGAGATCATTCGAAAAAAAAACAACGAAAAATATCCAGAGGTTACAGAAATCATTAAAAATGTTGGATTTGTTATTTCTTTAAAGGATGCCGATGTTTTGATAAAGGAAGTCCAGTATGAAGGAAAAAAAATGATGTCATCATGGGATTTTAATAAAGGCATGAGATTGCAGATAGGCGAAACATTTGAGAGTATATAAAATATGAAAGTCAATTATAAAATAGAAACCAAAGGAAAAAATCTTTTTTTATTATTAACAACAGCAAGCTTGCTTTTAACAATGTGTATTACTACTCTTTTATGGTGGTTTATATCGCCAAGGTTGCATGAAATCTCCACCTTTCTCGCAAGTTCTATACTAAATATACTAAGAGCGTTTTATATAATAATAATTTTAAGTATATTTACTTTATTTTATAATTGTTATGCAAGCTATACATTTCCTTTTTTTAATCGAATAATTAGATTTTCCATAAATTTTTTATTTCCAATCAATGTATTCATTGGAAAATTAATTTTTATTACCAAAGAAAAAATAAGAGAATCCTTTATTGATGTAAATAACTCATTTATCAAAACAGATAAAATACGATTAAATCCCGATGAAATATTGCTACTTCTTCCTCATTGTTTGCAAAACTATGACTGCACATACCGAGTCACTAATATCATAGATAATTGTATTGATTGTGGAAATTGTGTAATAATGAATTTAAAACATGTATCAAAAAAATACAAAATTAATATTGCCATAGCTACAGGTGGCACTCTGGCTAGAAAAATAATTATCCAAAAAAGACCAAAACTCATCATAGCTGTTGCCTGTCAAAAAGATTTAGTAGATGGCTTATTAGAAGTTTTTCCCATCCCAGTTTTTGGAGTTTTAAACGATAGACCTGACGGGCCATGTATAAATACCACCGTAGATGTTAAAAGAATAGATGAGTTTTTAAGTAATACTCTTTTTTAAAAATATGTTGACAAAAAACATAAAATAAATATAATGACACTTTATGTTTAACATATTTATATTAACTGAACATGTATATAAATTTGTTTTAACAAAAAATAAAAATGGAGCATTTATGAAAAAAGTTTTAATTTATTTTTTTCTATATTCTTTATTTATTTCAGTTTTTGCTATGAATTTAAATACAGTTGATAGCCCAACAGCTGGAATATTGAGCAGAGGCGAGGCAATGATTCATCTCAAAGCTTTTCAAAACAACGGAATTGTAGTAGGCGCTGATGTCGGTTTATTTGATTTTATGCAATTTGGTTTATCAGCCGGAGGCACAAATATCATCGGAAATAAAGAGCCAGATTTTAACAGAGTTGATTATAAAATCAAAATCAGAATAATCAACGAAACATTAACTATGCCTGCAATCGCACTCGGAATCGACACACAAGGACATGGCGAGTATTACTCGTCGCAAAGACGATATGAAATCAAGTCCAAGGGACTATATGCTGTAGCATCAAAAAATGCTAGTTTTTTAGGTCTTCTAGGAGCTGATTTCGGAATGAATTATTCTTTAGATGAAATGAACCAAAAAAATGCAAAACATTATGATATATTTTTCGGCTTGTATAAAACTATAGGAAACCATGTCACAGTATTTGGAGATTTTTCAATAGGATTAAATGACTTGAAAAACTCAAAAGATGAATTTACACTGACAGGACTTAGTCGTGGTTATCTACATACAGCTGTTCAGGTTCATTTAAGTGACCAACTTTCAATAAAATTATTAATGCATGATTTATTAGAAAATCGAAGAGAAACCGATTGGTTTTTTGATAGATCTATAATGTTAGATTACCGATGGTTTTTTTAGGATAAATTCTTTACATTTCATTCGGAGGACAATTGAAAAAAGAAAAAAAAATAAATTTAGACAAGAGAAATTACATAATCCTATTGATAGGTATTGGACTTATCACAATAGGATACCTTACAATGAAAACAGGTGACCATACAATATCGCCAATCATCCTCATTATTGCCTATTGTGTCGTTGTTCCATTAGCTTTGTTAGCGCCTTCAAAAAAGAAATGAAAATATGATAGAACAGTACATATCTGAAATTAATAGAAATTTGAAATTTACAGCAAATGCTATAGTTGAAGGATTTATATCTGGCTTACATAAATCTCCTTATCATGGCTTTAGTGTTGAATTTTCAGACCACAAAGCTTATTCAAGTGGAGATTCAGTGTCTTTGATTGATTGGAAACTCTATAGCAGGACTGAAAGATACTATATCAAAAGATATGAAGAGGAAACGAATGTCAGAACATATTTTTTGTTAGATTGTAGTCAATCCATGAATTATTATTCAAGAGACATAAAAAAAATAGATTATGCACGACTATTCACTGCCTGTTTAATAAATCTTTCATTGAGACAAAGAGATGCAACCGGATTAGTTTTATTTAACGACAATATAATATCTTCAATTCCTGCAAAATCAAAAAATATATGGTTAAATCAATGCTTAACAACATTAGAACATATAAATTGTCAAGGCGAAACGAACATTGCAGACACTGTGTTCAAGTTCAGTGAAAATATTAAAAAAAGATCTTTGATAGTTATTATTACGGATTTTCTTGATGATATAGAAAAAATTCAGAAAACTTTGAATTATTTAAAATTTAATAGACATCATTGTATATTGTTCCAAATAATAGATCAAGCCGAAAGAGAATTTTTATTCAAAGATGAAGCTGATTTTATAGATTTAGAAACTGGAGAAGTTCTGAAAGTGTCGCCTTGGATATTGAGAAAAGAATATCTCAATAGATTTGACATGTTTAATCAAAAGCTAAAAAAAATAATTGAACAACTTGATTTTGAATATTGTCAAATAAATACAAATACACCTATAATTAATTCCTTAAAATTGTTTTTACAAAATAGAAATAAAATGGTGTGATATTTTAATTTGATTTTCTATATCCCTATAAATTAAAAGTTTACATCTTTAACCAACTCAGACAAATCTTTTTTACAAATCAATAAACTATCATTATTCTCTACAACTATCAAATCGCCAACACCAATTAAAGCTACATTTTTATCTGAAAAAATAGTATTATTTTTAGAATCAATAACAAAAGAATTGCCTTGGAAATGATTTTTATTTTCATCTTTAGGTTTTAAATCAGATAATGATGACCAAGTTCCGACATCAGACCAGATAAAATCTACGGGTAAAACAGCAACATTATCAGCTTTTTCAAAAATAGCAATATCAATTGGAAGTTTTTCAAGTAGCATATATTGCTCTTTTTTGATTTTAGAATCTTTTAAACAAGATATTTCAACAATCTTATCGAACATTTCTTTATTGTATTTTTCAAAACTTTCGATGATGTTAAAAATGCTAAAACAGAACATGCCAGAGTTCCAAAGAAAATTGCCTTGTTGTAAAAAACGAGATGCTTTTTCAAAATCTGGCTTTTCTTTGAATTGTTTCACATGAAACATCTCGACAGATTGTTTCATGTGAAACAATCTGTCGACATTAATTATATTGCCAATTTCAATATATCCATATCCAGTTGCAGGGTGAGTAGGTTTAACGCCAAAAGTTATAAGAAAATTGTCTTTTGCTATAGTGTCTGCAATCTTGACTGTTTCAATAAATTTTGTAGTGTCTGGTATATAATGATCAGCAGGAAGAACCAAAACTCTTTCATCTCTTTTGAAATTCCATAAAAGATTGGCAATTGATAAAGCGATGCAGGGTCCAGTATTCATAGGATGCGGTTCATCTATAATTTGGCAAGCATTTAATTCTGGCAAATAGTCATAGACTAGAGGTATTTGATCATGGGTAGTAACAACGAAGATGTTTTCTTTGGATATGAAAGGAATTAATCTTTCGTAAGTCAATTTTAACATGCTTTTATTATCAAAAAGAGTTAAATATTGCTTAGGTAAGTATTCATTGCTCAAAGGCCAAAAACGTTTTCCTGCACCGCCTGCTAGTATGAGAGCAATCATCTTGAAACCTTTATTGTCTGATTATTTCTGTTCCAGAGGGGATGTTAAAGCTATCAATATTTCGGCTCAAAGATTGATTGAATCTTTGATCTAAAAAGCGAATTGTTACTATATTGTTGGCATCTTCAGAATAAGTAACTGATTCGATGAGTTCCGAGTTTTCATTGATAAATATTTTCATGTTTTGGACAGATGCGATTGGTCTTTGAACATGAAAGACTACTAAATTTCCATCTCTTTCCATGAATCTTAGTTCATGGTTTAGCATATTGGAAAAGTGAAGTAGAGCTTGTGAAAACATTTCTCCATCTCTACTTATAATTGCGGTGTTTTCGAGTTGAGAATAGAGAGTAAGTTCTCCATTAACCAGCTTGATGAATTGGTAAAAAGGATCTGTGTATTCGATAACGATCGAATCATTTTGCATGAGCACAGTTCCGGTAGATTCGAGGGTATAATTAATTTGCGAAAAATAATTTTCTTGCATTATACTTGCCTCAAAAGTGGTAAAGTTCTGGTATTTGCGTTCTATGCTTGACAATAATTGCTCGTTCGACGAGTATAATGTCAGAGAACATAACATACAAAAAAGAAAAATTAAAACAACTTTTTTCATTATTTACCTCATTTTATTTTTTTTATTTAAGATATAAAATTAAATGCCTTCAATATCTTCTTTAGTCATTAAAACTTCTCGAGGTTTACTGCCAAGATGAGGACCAATGACACCAGCTCTTTCTAGAAGATCAATCAATCTACCAGCTCTTGCATATCCAATTTTAAAATGTCTCTGTAACATTGATACAGAGGCTAAGTTAGTGGAAACAATTACCCTTGCAGCTTCAGGAAAAAGATCATCATCATATTCAAAATCGCTTATATTGCCTACCTCTGGTTTACTCATTTCGATAGTTAATTTTGGTTTCGGTTGTGTTCTTAGATATTCAACCAATCCTTCGATTTCTGAATCACTCAAATAAGCTCCATGAATTCTCTCGGGATTTGGTTTTCCGGGTGGCAAAAAGAGCATGTCTCCTCTGCCAAGCAGTTTGTCTGCGCCTGTAGAATCTAAAATAACTCTTGAGTCAACTTTTGAAGATACTCGGAATGCAATTCTGGCTGGGAAATTTGCTTTAATTACGCCAGTAATGACTTTTATAGAAGGTCTTTGAGTTGCTAGAATTATATGAATACCAATAGCTCTAGCCATTTGTGCGAGTCGAGCTATGGGAAGCTCTATTTCTCTTCCGGCAGTCATTATGAGGTCAGCAAATTCATCCACAATGAGAACTATGTAGGGTAATTTATCGATTTCTTCAGCTTCTTCTTTTTTTAACATGTCTTCTATTTTTTGATTGTAAGATATTATATCACGGACTTTTAGTTCTTGTAGCAATTCGTATCTTCTTTCCATTTCATAAACAGCCCAAGTTAGAGTATTCATAGCTTCTTCCGGTTCTGTTACTACGCTTTGGATAAGATGTGGAATGCCTTCGTATCCGGATAGTTCGATTCTTTTGGGATCAATCATCACGAGTCGAACTTCTTCAGGAGTGCTTCTCAATAAAATTGAGCATATTATTGTATTGATACATACACTTTTTCCGGATCCGGTTGCACCGGCTATAAGTAAATGTGGTGTTTTGGCGAGATCAGTTACAATAGGTCTACCAGCGATATCTTTACCAAGAGCTACGGATAAAATAGCGTCACTATTATACATTTCTTGAGAAAAGAAAATGTCTCTCATATAGATTATATCAGCATTTTTATTGGGAACTTCTACTCCTATTAAACCACGTCCGGGTATTGGTGCTTGAACTCTGATACTTTTTGCTTTTAAAGCGAGAGCGAGGTCGTCAGATAAAGATGTAAAGCGGTTTACTTTTATGCCTGGAGCGGGTTCTAATTCGTATTGAGTGATGATAGGACCTACATTGACATTTAAAACAAAGGCTTCTATGTTAAACTCTGCGAGTTTGTCTTTCAAAAGTTGTGAAACAGCTTTAATTTCAGCATCAAGTTTTGATTTATCAACTCTTTTATCGAGGGAAGGTTTATAAAGGAAAAGGTCTATATCGGGCTTTTGGTAGGCACATCCATTTGATACAATAGGATTGAATTTTTTTTTTGGTGGAATAAATTCTCTTTGTTCAGGTTCTTCTAAATAATTGATTTTTTCTTCTGTTTGAGGATCGTCACATTCTATATTTTCAATATTATGAGGGGTTGGAGTAGTCGCCACGGTCGTATCGATATTGTCTTCGGGTTGATTGATATTTAATTCATGTTCTTCATCCTCATCGTCTTTTTTTATTAAATTATATAAAAACATAAAAAAATTGACTGATATTTTAAAAGGATTAAAAGGGAAAATAAGTCTAAGTGATAAAAGAAAAGAAGTTAAAATAAAGATTAAAATTCCGATTTTTCCAATAATAGCGACTAAAAACAAGTAAATATATTGAAAAACAATTTTATTAGGATATATTTGAGTTGAAATCTCAGATTTCCATAAAATTGTATGTATTTCATTGGTAAAACATGGCATGTAAAAACTTAACATATAGACATTTATGATGTTCCATAATAAAAATAAAAAGAATTTATTAATTGGTTTATTAATTTGACTTGCAAATCCAAGAATAAGATGTATCAATAATACTGATAGAGCAGTAATAGCGAATATTTGTCCTAAAAAATATACTATATGATAAGCGAAAAACGAGCCTATAATCCCTATTGGATTGGCGACGATAGGTCTTTCAGCAGAGAACAAACTTTTGATTGAAAAATCGGGGCGATTTAAAACTTCATAATCGTTGAAGATATTATTTGGATGGGTGAATAAAGAAACAAGCAAAAATGTAAGGAAAATAAAGATGATTATTTTACATATTATTTTAATCTTACATGATTTTTTTACATCTTTCTTTTTTTTTGACATTTTATAGGATTCCTCTTTTAAAATATAGTTCTATACATTAAATCTCACGAATATAATGTCTCCATCTTGGACTATATAGGTCTTACCTTCGAGTCGAAACAAACCTTTTTCACGTATGACTTTTTCGCTTCCTAAAGAAATCAAATCTTCATATTTAAATGTTTCAGCCCGTATAAAGCCTCTTGCTAAATCGGTATGAATTTTACCAGCAGCGGTTAGAGCATTGTCTCCTTTTTGAATAGTCCATGCTCTTACTTCATCTTCTCCAACCGTAAAAAAGCTAATATAGCCGAGTAAATCGTAAGCATTTTTGATGATCCGAATAACAGCACTTTCTGATATTCCTATATCTTCCATAAAATCTTTTGCTTCTTCATCTGATAATATAGACAATTCAAGTTCAAATTTTCCTGCAAATTCATATACAGGGGCTATTTTAGATAAATTAGTGATTATTTCTTGATTTTGTCCGAAATTATTTTCATCTGAATTTAAGATAATCATAACTGGTTTTAAACTTAAAAAATGAAAACCTTTAATGATTCTAAGCTCATCATCTGCGAGATTTGCTTCTCTTATTGGAATTTCTTTATGCAGAAATTCTAAACATTTTTTGAGGGTTTTTTCTTCCAATATTGTTGTGGCATCTTTTACACCTCTTTTGAAATTGAGTTCGATTTTTTCAAGTCTCTTTTCGGTAATCAGAATGTCTGAATAGATAAATTCTATGAGTATGTCATTTAAATCATTGATTGGATTAGATTTACCTTTGGTTTCATCAAGTATTGTATTGGTGAAATTTCTAAGAATTATTGCGAGAGCATCGGTATTTTTTAAGAGTGCCATTGATGTGGCTGAAAGAAATTCATGGTTTTCAGTGTCCTCCGTCATTGCAGGGAAATCGAGAAATTCTATAGTAGCAAAGATAGTTTTTTGAGGTTTATAGATATTTGATAACTTATCTATTCGTTCATCTGGGACTAATACTACTCCTAAATTTGGCTCTTGCTTTACATCATAAAGATTAATATCTGCATTTTGTCCAGTTACAGCATTGAATAGCGTAGTTTTTCCTGATTTCGCTTTTCCTGTTATTCCAAGTTTCATACTTTTGTTTCCTTTATTTTTGTTTGTTTTAAAAGATATAATATTTCAATATCTTTCAAAAATCTCCAGCTTCCTATGGGCAGCTTATCTAGCTTTATTTGCCCTATTTGTATTCTTTTTAAGCTGATTACTTCATGTCCTACGGCATCTAACATTTTTCTGATTTGCCTATTTTTCCCTTCTTTAATGGTTATTTTAAGTTCTGATTTTTCTTCAGAGGAGTTTTTTAAGTAAACCTTTGCAGTCTGTGTTTTGTATTTTTCGAGTTGGATACCGTTTCGAAGTTGTATTATTTTATCCATTTCCATTTTCCCTTTTACAATTACTTTATATGATTTTTCTATGTTGTATACAGGGTGCGTGATGCGGTTTGTCATATTGCCATCATTGGTTAACAAGAGTAAACCTTCGCTTTCAAAATCAAGTCTTCCAACAGGGTGTAGTTTGCTAGCAAATTCTGGCAACAAATCATAGATGGTTTTTCTGTCATACTCATCTTTCTTCGTTACAACATAACCACGAGGTTTATTCAATAAAATGAATAGTTTTTGATGATTGTATTTTACTATTTTATTATTTACGCGAACTATGTCATTTGTTGGGTCTATTTGAGTTGATAAATCTTTACAAATAAGATTATTAACAGAAACACAACCTTTATTTACTAATTCTTCGACTTTTCTGCGCGAGCCTAATTCACAGCTTGCTAGATATTTATTGATCCTTACCATGCTTCTAAAGTGTTCCTTATTATTGTTTCAAATGTTCTTTCAAAAATTTTTTCTTGAGCTTGTGTTTCTGTAGTAAACACATCAGGATTGGGACTATTTGGTGTGTAAGGCTCTGATAATAATAATGACAAATTTTCATAGATCACATTTTGCATTCTTAAATCGGTCATTTGGATTGAAAACAAGATTGAGACTCTATAATCTTGAACATTGCCATAATCATCATAACTGAATATTTCGTTACGATAATCAAGTATAGTTCCCTCTATATAGGAATCTGGATCGAGCGTAGTTATTCTTAGTCGCCCATCTCTTTGAAAATTATTCACAAGATAATTTTGAAAGTCTTGAGCTAATGCATATTCAGAAGTGTTATTTTCAAATTCACTAATTTGAACATTTCGTAAATGGGGCATGGTATTTAAGGTCAATGAATAAGAGCATCCAGCTAAAAAAACAACTAAAATAAATGTAAAGAATGTAAAGTTTTTCATAATATGTGCATAAAAAATAAAGAATGTTTTTTTGTCAACACTTATATTTTAGTAGCTTTTTAAATTAATGAATGATTGAAATATATACTCAAACTAGAAAGTTCGAGCTATATTTTAAAAGAGGATTAGTATTATATGACAATTTGAGGAAAAAATTTAGGACTCAAGGATGAGACAATAAATAGACATCCCCCTAACTTTCATAACTAGAAGGGGGCAATAATAGGAAACTGACATTTAGAACAAATTCCTTTATTTAATCCCAATATTTTTGTATTGTAATCCTGTCTTTTAATTAATAAATCTTGGCATTGGGGACAGTAAGTATTACTGTAATCGCTTCTTAGATTCCCCACATAAACAAAGTTGAGATAATTTTTTGCTATTTTTACAGCTTTTAACAAAGCATTTTCACTAGTTTCTTTTGATTTTAGTAGATATCTTGGGAAATATTTTGAAATATGCAAGGGAATGTTTTTATTTAAATTCCCAATAAATTTAAAGAGTTTATTCAGTTCATCTGGATTATCATTTAAATTCTCTATAAGGAGAAGGGTAATTTCTACATGAGTTTTGTTATATGAATATTCAATAGTATTTAAAACTGGTTGTAGATTTCCACCACAAATATCTTGGTAAAAACTGTTGGAATAAGCTTTTAAATCAATATTCATAGCAGATATATATGAGATAATTTCTATCAATGGTTCTTGATTGACATAACCATTGGTTACAAGTATAGTCGAAATATTATTATATCTTAAAACCTTAATAGCATCAAGAATATATTCAAACCAGGTGAAAGGCTCTGTATAAGTAAAAGCTACATGTTTAATAGATTTCTCAAGGCATAATTTTACTAAATCATCTGGAGAAAGTTGTATTACTGGGCAATCAAATTGACTTATAGTATAGTTTTGGCAGAATTTACAGGACAAATTGCATGAATTCGAGCCTAAAGATAGTACTTCTTCAGTAGGGAAAAAATGGTATAATGGTTTTTTTTCGAGGGGGTCAAGGTTTAAAGAAGTAGTAAATGAATAGTTATTAGTATATAAAACTCCTTTGTTATTTATTCTTTTTCGGCATTTCCCTTGTTCATTGTCAAGGATTATGCAAAAATGAGGACATAAAAGGCATCTAATGTTTTCGCCAGTTTTCTCCCAGTATAAAGCCTTTTTTAGCATAACAAAACTATATCCATTTCACTATTTCGTTCCAATGTATACTTAAGGAATGTTTATTTTCTAGTAAGATAGATTTTGCTTTTTTACCCATTTGAATTCTTTGTTCATTGTTTTGATAAAGCGTGCAAATATCATTGAACAATTCTTCTTGGTATGACACAATAATTGCTTTTTCAGAAAGGAATTTTTCGACTGTATCAGCACAGGATTGGTGAAATTTTCCAATAATGACAGCTTTTTCATACCAGATTGCTTCCAAAGGATTATGTCCGCCAAAATCAAAAAAACTACCTCCGATGATAGCAATATCACAAAGAGCGTATATTTGTGGTAAAATGCCTATTTCATCGACAATCAAGAAAGGTTTTAAAGGATTTGATTCTGAAAAAAGTGTATATTCATTTTCATCAAAAAAAGACTCAATTTCAGTCATTCTTTGTAAATGTCTTGGAGTAATGATGATTTTCAATTTTGGAATCACTGGTTTCAATCTATAGTATAAATCTTTTACCAGCATTTCTTCGCCCGGTCTAGAAGAACCAAATGCGATAATAAAATCATTGAATTGGTATTTCCAAGCGTGTCTCAAAACATGTGTTTCATACTCTGGTAAGTCAATTGAAAATTTTAGGTTGTTCGCATTTATAACACTTGGAAATTTTAATTGTTTGTATTTTTCTGCATCTTTTTCAGACTGAGCACAAATTTCCTTTATAGTCGAAAATTCTTTTCGTAAAAGCCATCTAAGTTTTTTATACCTTTTGTATGATTTTTGAGAAAGTCTGGCATTGACCATTATTACTGGAACTTTTTTTCTATGAGCCTGACTCAACATACAGGGCCATATTTCTGTTTCTACCAGAATTATTAGAGTAGGCATGAATACATTGAAAGCTTTTCTCATAATATGCGGAATATCAAGAGGAAATTGGTGAACATATAGTTTTCCACTAATTTCTTTTGCAATAGAAAGACCTGTTTTAGTCATACAAGTCAACAAAAAAGTTTTTTTAGGGTAGGTATCTAACAACTTTTTAATCAATGGTTTTACAGCATTTACCTCTCCCAATGATGCTGTGTGTATCCAAATACATTCGTCAATATGTATATTGCGAAATGAGGTTCTCTGCTTGAAATCATGCTTTCTTAGCGTCAATCTCAATAATGGATATAAGGAAAAATATATCAGAGATATAAAAAACTTGTAAATTATCATTTTTCTGTAAATTCCTTTGTTAATCACACCTTTTTTATTTTATTTTGACTTTCTTAACGATAAATCACCATATAAGTATAAAATCTTTTTAAAGGCAATTTTGTCAAGCCAAAAATACTTTTTCATATTAAATGTCTATTTTTAGTAAAATAAAAAACTATTGACAAATTTAGTTCCTTATTTTTAAAGGTATACACAAAATGACTCTAAAGGAGAAATAGAGATGTTAGATGACAGATACCCAGCGGAACCTTTCAGAATTAAGTCTGTTGAACCTGTTCGGATGATTGACAGGGAAACTCGAGAAAAAGTGATTAAAGAGGCGGGTTATAACACCTTTCTTTTAAAATCCGAAGATGTTTACATTGATCTATTGACTGACAGCGGAACAAACGCTATGAGTGATAGGCAATGGGCAGGCATGATGATAGGAGACGAGGCTTATGCTGGTAGTAAGAACTGGCTTCATTTAGAAAGCACTATCAAGGAAATGTTTGGTTTTAAGCACGTAATACCTACTCACCAAGGTAGAGGGGCAGAAAATTTGTTAAGCCGCACTGCTATAAAGCCGGGTCAGTATACACCGGGAAACATGTATTTCACAACAACCCGCTATCATCAAGAAGCGAATGGAGGAATTTTCCGTGATATCGTTATTGATGAAGCACACGATACCATAGTTTATCACCCTTTTAAGGGAAATATCGATTTAAATAAACTCCAGGCATTGATAGATGAGGTTGGAGCAAGTCAAATCGCTTATGTTTGCCTTGCAGTTACTGTGAATTTAGCAGGTGGGCAGCCCGTATCTATCGAAAATATGAAAGCAGTTCGAAAACTTTGTGATAAATATGGTATTAAAATATATTATGACACCACAAGATGCGTAGAAAATGCTTATTTTATCAAAGAAAGGGAAGAAGGCTATGCAAATAAATCTATAGCAGAAATTGTTCGTGAAATGCATAGTTTTGCTGATGGTTGCACTATGTCCGGTAAAAAAGATGGAATCACAAACATAGGTGGCTTTTTATGTATGAACGATGATGACCTTTTTGTGCAAGCGAGAGAGCTAGTAGTTGTATATGAAGGTATGCCTTCTTATGGTGGCATGACAGGAAGAGATATGGAAGCCTTTGCAATAGGTTTGAAGGAGTCTGTTCAGGAAGAATATATTGAGCATAGAGTGAAACAGGTTCGTTATTTAGGAGATTTGTTGATTGCAGCAGGTGTGCCTATAATGGAACCTCCAGGCGGACATGCAGTATTTTTGGATGCTAAAAGATTTTGTCCCCATCTTGCACATGAAGAGTTTCCAGCTCAAGCTCTAGCGGCAAATTTATATCTTGAATCTGGTGTTCGTTCAATGGAAAGAGGTATAGTATCTGCTGGTAGAGACATCAAAACAGGCAAAAACCACGCTCCCAAACTCGAGTTAGTTCGTCTTACAATTCCTCGCAGAGTATATACTTATGCACATATGGATGTTGTAGCAAAAGCAGTAATCTCTTTATACAAAAACAGAGATAAGATTCGCGGACTAAGGTTTGTATATGAACCTAAACAACTAAGGTTTTTTACAGCAAGGTTTGAAGAAATTTAGACTTAATCTCAAAATAAGAAAGCAGAGAGTATCAATCGCTCTCTGCTTTTTATTGTGTGCCCGACATGAACATCAGCTTGATGGTGTAAGTCCATTACAGGCTTGGTAGTAGGAACTGTTAGCTTAAGACAAGGGTGTCCATCGTGAGATGGAATCTGAAGGAAGTCGGCGGCAAAGTC
>WRLO01000038.1 GCA_009777575.1 Candidatus Cloacimonadota bacterium | reverse complement strand
GGTTTTGGAAGTGATGGGTGGGGAAGGGGGAGGAAATATTGTTTGTGGTGTGTGTTTTGTGGGATGGGGGTGGGGGGGGGGGGGGGGGGGGTAAACATATTATTTTTTAAAGCATAGAGAGGCAATAGCGAGCTTAAAACAGAAAAATAGTGTAAAAAAGACCTTTTTTGCAAAGTGTCGCCAGAATGCGTATTTTGAGCGTTCCTGACGATTCCAGAAAAATCAAAAGAGAGTGCATTTTTCATAGCCCCTTATAACCTCCATAAAAAATAATTTAAAGTTTGAGCGTCATTATTTTCAGAGGGGTAAAATCGTCAAGCACTTTTTTACAAGTCGAAGACGGATTAAGCAAAATTACCTTCAAGGTGATATTGGATTTAGTGTAAAATTAATTAAAACTTAAAACAATTCAATCAAAGTTGAATCTTTAGTTATATTTTCAATAATCTTACAAACGGCATTCTATATTTTAGTTTTATTTTGATATTATCTGGATTATCTGTTAACTCAAAAACCTTTTCAAACTGAAATGAAAATCGATTACGTCGCTCTCTACTTGTTCCACTTAATTTAATTTGATAAGGCGGTAAAATATTTATATAATACAGTCCAAATGGCGAAATAATATTAATGTTAACATTAAATCTGTATTGATAATTTGAATCCCATTGCCCTAAAGATTGAAGAAATTCAGGATTGTGAAAAAATGTTGCGAGATCTGCTTGATCAATTGGCTTTCTACCTCCACCACCTTCTGTTTCGGATTTATTCCACCATAAAATCATATTAGTAGCTATTTGATTTGCTCCATATTTTAGTGGTATACCAACTTCTCTGATACTACAAGTAACCCAACCTGATACCATCAGCAACAGAATTAATGCTTTCCAAATCGGTTTCAATTGCATAAATTTATAAACTCATTATATGAAGATATGTTTCGTAATTTTGTTTATAATATGATTTGCAACAGCCTCTGAAAAATCTATTTGACAAAAAAGCAAATTTAATAAAATTGGCTGAAAATCTTGGATTAAACGGAGAAAAAATGATTTTAGACAATAAATGGCAAAATAATATCAGAGAAAATGTTGTTGCTTTATGCAATATCCCAAGTCCCTCTGGTTTTACATTTCAGATTTGTGACTATTTGCTGAAATTTTTTAAAGGCAAAGGATTTGAACCTTATCAATCAAATAAAGGCTCTGTGATTGTGCCTTTGGGTGGAGAAGGCAATCCTATAGTTTTGGCAGCTCATATAGACACTCTCGGTGCGATGGTTAGAGCGATAAAGAGCAATGGCAGGCTTCGTTACACAAATATTGGTGGGTTTCCAGCCAATAATGTTGAAAATGAAACCTGTAAAATTCACACAAGAACAGGAAAAGTTTATGAGGGAACTTTCTATCTCACCAGTCCGACAGTTCATGTTTATGATAATGTTGGAGAAGTAAAGAGAGACGATTCTACGGTTGAAGTTATATTAGATGAAAATGTTAAATCTAAAGAGGATGTAGAAAAACTAGATATATCCGTAGGTGATTTTATTTCTATCGATCCAAGAGTCAAGGTTTCTGATTCTGGATTTATAAAAAGTCGTCATCTTGACGATAAAGCAAGTGCAGGTGTTTTGATGAGCCTTGCTGAATACATCAAAAACGAAAACATAATTCCCCAAAGAAAAATTTATCTTTTGTTTACAAACTATGAAGAAGTAGGACATGGCGGTTGTGCTGGTATTCCTGAAGATACAATCGAAATGATTTCAGTGGATATGGGTGCTGTAGGCGATGATTTGACTACAGATGAGAGAAAAGTTTCAATTTGTGCCAAAGACTCAGGTGGTCCTTATGACTATGATATAGTAACAAATCTCATAAAAACTGCGAGAGATCTAGTTCTCCCTTATGCAGTAGATATTTATCCTCGATATGGCAGCGATGTTGAAGCAAGCCTCCACGCAGGATATGACCTAAAACATGGATTGATAGGACCTGGAGTCTTTGCTTCACACGGTTATGAAAGAACACACATAGATGGATTAGAAGCGACTTTGAAGCTACTTATTGGTTATTTATGTAAGTGATGTTTAAAAATTACAGTGAATAAATAAACCTAAAAAAACGAGAATTCATTCTTTTAAATCTGGTTTCTGCTTTTCTGACTTCCTTTGATTCAGGAAAATATCTTTGCAGAGTTTCTATTGCAGTCATTGCTTCCTCACTTTCTCTTCTGTCGATATGAATAAGGGCTTTGTAAAACCATGACATTTTTTCTAAGTCATTTCGATGTCCAAGGGCAATTATTTCGTCCAGATAAAGCTCTGATGCTGGATAATCTCTTGTTTTATAATATATATAACCGTTTAAATAAACTTTTTCAAGTATTTTCATTTGCATCTCTGCTATGTATGTATATGCCTCACTCACACGACTATCTGTAGGATAACGTTCTGTAAATCTTGTAAAATGCTCAATAGCTCTATTGGTGTCTTCTTGAGTGTATTCTGCTGATAATGACAATCTGGAATATGATTGAGCTATTCTAAATTGAGCATCTGCTGCTAGTCTATGATCTGCAAACAATCTTAAAAATTCCTGATATTCAAATATTGCATCGATAAAATTGTCTCGACCACCACGATTAAAATAGCATTCACCAAGCTTAAATTGTGCATCAGCAACAAAAAAAGAGCTTCTTTCTAAGACCAACTGCTGATAATAAGGTATAGCTCGATTGAATTTACCTCTATTAAAATATTCTTCTGCTATCCGCCATTTTTCATCTGAAGGCATCCGTTGAATTGTTTTATTTTGTGAGCATGATGTAAAAACGAAACATAAAAACACCACAATCAATAAAATCAATGTCTTTTTATTCATAAATTTCCTTACAGGACAAATATCAACTTGCCGTTATGTTAATTGCCATAAAATAATAAATATATCAAACTACCTATAACAAATGCCACAAGAAAGGGCGTATACCATTTTTCTTGAACGACATTTTCTTCCTGATGTCTTTCTAAAAAGACATAACGCCACACATTTAAAATTTGGGAATCACTTTTCCTTGTGAACTGAACTAAAAAAGTTTTTTCTATAAAATATTCTGTTGAACGGGGAAACTTTTCACTTCGTCTTGAAATGAAACTCTCCTCAACTCTTATTGTGACAAAATAATTTGCAAAATCTTCGATTTCTACTAAACTATACCCTTCTATCAGTAGTTTTTCTTGTAATATAAATTTATTGAGATCATCCGTCTCAATTGTCTGTAAATCTATGAAAAGATTAACATTATTCTCAAGATTTAGTTCCTTTAAAGATTTAACAAGACTTTCTGAGAGAAACTGTCCACTATTAACAGAAAATAAAAATAAAGATATACTCCAAAAAAATAATAAAAAACATAATTTCCCCCCCCAATATCGTGAATAAAATTTGTGGGGAGGGGGGGGAGGATTATTTTTCAATTATCTCTCACGCCTTTACAAAAAAAGCCTTGTATGCCTTGTATGTAGAATAGATATCTGCTTTGCTGGACAATTCATACAATGAGTGCATGCCTATCAGCCCGGGTCCTATATCGATGACATCACAGCCATGTTTTGCAAGGAATTTTGCCACAGTTCCACCACCGCCTTCGTCTACTTTGCCTAAATTGCCGATTTGCCAATTGACTTTTTCTTCATTGAATATTTTCACAATTCTTGCCATAAACTCGCTAGTCGCATCATTGGAAGCACTTTTTCCGCCACTTCCAGTATATTTACAAATTCCGACACCATAACCTAGATGAACTGCATTTTGTGGTTCATGAACAGATGGGAAATTAGGATTTATTGCAGCATTGACATCTGCAGATATAACACAAGAATTGATTAAAGTTTTTCTCAAGCTATAGGCATTGAACTCTTCTTGTTTTATCCTTAAAAGATCAGCTATGAAGTCCTCGATGAAAACAGAAGTAGCACCACCAACACTGTCACTACCTACTTCTTCTTTATCAAAAAAGAAAACAACACTGGTTTTATCTATGTCGATATCTTTTACATCCAAAATAGCATGAAATGATGTGTATACACATACTCTATCGTCTTGCCCATAACCGGCAACCATGCTCTTATCAAGACCAGAATCACGAGCCTTGCCCGCTGGAACGAGCTGGAGTTCGGCACTCAAAAAATCCTCTTCGGTGATACCGTATTTATCATACAACAAATGAAGAGCTTGCAGTTTTACTGCTTCTGTTATATCTTCTTTTTCTTCAGTTAAAGGAACGCTATTAAAAATCACATTCATTTGTCCAGCTTTGATAAATTCAGACATTGTTTTATTAGCTTGCTCATTTTTGGACAGATGAGGTAATAAATCTGGCATAATAAATATAGGTTCATTGTCACTTTCACCAATGCAAATATTAATTTTTGAACCATCGTTTTTTATCACTACTCCGTGTAAGGCTAGTGGGGTCGACATCCATTGATATTTTTTGATTCCACCATAATAGTGAGTTTTCATAATCCCTAATTTAGTCTCTTTGTCTTCGTGCAAGGGACTTTGTTTTAAATCAACTCTAGGACTATCAATATGAGAGGCAACTATATTAATGCCTTTTCTCATGTTTTCTTTACCAATAACTCCGATTGCCAGAGCCTTGTTTTTAAAAACCCTATAGACAAATCTTGTAGGTTTTACTCCGGGCTCATCTATGTCTACAAATGCCTTATTTCTCAGCTCTGAGACGATATGGGCGATTGATTCCCGTTCTGTTTTGCAATGTGTGAGGAATCTTTTGTAACCTTCTGAGAATTTTAAGGCAATTTTTTGTTCATTTTTTGTTGTATCTTGCCAAAAATTCTTTCGCGAATAAACCAGTTTTTTTCTGACTTCTTCAGCTTTCTTCATATTTACTCCTTATGCAGGCGTTTATTTTCATTATTTACTCAATAGTCAATACTTTAAAATATCTATCCCCTTTAGGTGCTTTTACGATAAATTCTTCACCACATTTTTTTGCTAGCATTGACTTACCTAGCGGGGATGCTGTTGAGGTCTGTAATATTCCGTCATCACGATCATAGACTTCGTCAACTCCCACAAGACGATATTTAAAAATCTCTCCAGAAGTTGTTTCCTCAAGCTGGACATAAGCGCCAAAACGAACAGTATCCTTTGGTAAAGTATCCGGATCTATGACCTTCAAGGTCATTAGTTTGCTATTTAAGGTATTTAACTCATTATCAATATTTCTCTGCCTTTCTCTTGCAGCATGATATTCAGCATTTTCGCTTAAATCTCCCAATTCGCGTGCTGCTTGTATTTGTTCTAAAACTTTGGGTCTTTCTTCTTGCAATGTTTGAACTTTTTTCTGTAGTCTTTGCATGCCTTCTTTTGTGATATAATCCGACATATTTTTAATCTTTCCTTTTTTTTAAATATTTTAAACCATTATTTGCTGATTTTTTTAGCCTCGCGTTTCCGCTTTTACTCCAATTGTAAAATATTTCGTAAAGAGTATCGTCATAATTTACCAAGCCCTGTGTCAAGATTTCTACATATATTGGTTCACGAGACCTACTGTAATTTTTATATACTCCTAAATAGGTTTCGTAGTCGACTTTTGCGAGACTTTTTAAAAATAAACCATTTGCTTTTGCAAATTCCGGACTTGCATCAAGCCACCTAAATTCAAGCCGATCTATAAGTTTTAATAGATATTCTTTGTTGTCTTTGCCTATTTTCAAAACAGTTCGTACTAATGCTTGATTGAGCTTATCATTGTCCTCTTTCAACCAATTAACTATGGTATCTATGCTTTGTAGTTGTTGGTTTTTTAAGATAGGAAAAAAAACTTTATCCATTAATAGATTTATTTCATTGCTATCTTTGCAGTCTTTGATAGTTTTTTTTGTGTATTCAAAATAAAATTTGTAATCTTTACGAATAAATTTACTGATTATACAAGCAAATGCTATTCGACCATTAGAGCCTTTATGTTTCCATATAAAATCACAAAATGGAAGGTAATCTTTGTGCTTTTTTGACATTTTAGCGCCAAGTGTATTAGCTACAAAAACAATCACATCACGCGGAATCCTATTGTCCAGCCTATTGGGATAAGCATTGTATATTATATCAAAATGATAGTCTCCATGAGGGACTTTGCGTTCCAAGAAATCTACACTATCTCTTAAAAGCCGTGCCTTCCAATCTAAGGATATCATAACTTGCTCCTTTTCAGTACTGTATAAACCTGCGATATAAAAGGGTTCACACAATTTTTTACGAAAATACATTTCAACTCAGGATACAAAAAAATTTAAAAGCCTTTTTTTGTCAAGAATTTTTTGAATATTCCGATAAACTGTGGGTTAATGCCGATGATTCCTATATGATAGCCTGTTTTATATGTTTTATTTCATTATAAGAGGCATAACATAACTGATATTCCTTTATACTAGCGAAGAAAAAGAATCTGTAACTCTATATATTTCAATGAAATAGCGATTCTTTGCTCAGCTCTGAATCATCCATTATACCTCATCACCGACAAAAAAGAAATTATTACCGAAGTATTAAAATATACTAATCTCAATGAGCCTAAATCTGACCTTAAAAATCCATTGACTTATCAGCATTATTTTTTTTTTTGGCATAAAATGAAATATTGGGAAAAAAAAATGGACAAAGAGAAAGCAGATAAGATAATAACGGATTTTATTGATAAAATCTATGGTTTTGCACTTTCAAAAACTCTTGATATAAATCAAGCCGAAGATCTTGCTTCGAGAATTAGTTTTGAGGCATATAAGTCTCTCTTGCGGGTGGAAAGTATACATAATATTAACAGATATATATATATAGAGTATCAAGTAATATTTACGCACAATTTATCATAGAAGAAAAAAATAAAAAGCTATCTTTATCAGAAATCACAGATATTTTACCTAAGCTATAAGAGGAAAACCAATATCTATCACTGCTAAAAGGAGTAAAAAATGAATGAAAAAGGAAGTTTAGCTTTAAAACCGATTAGATTTAAAAATATTTGTTTTTTGGGAAACATGGGCTATGATTGGATTCCAGCAGAATACAATCTTTCAAAACTTATCACACAAAATATACTTTATGCAATGTATCATTCGGCAAAGACTATTTCTGAGCTATCTGAGCTATTAAATGTTCCAGAAAGTCTTATAGAAGACGAAATAGACTATCTTGAAGATAATGGGCTTATTGATTGTCTAGTAAACGATAAATATCGGGCAAATATGCTGATTCATGATTTTTCTAAAGAGATTTATGAGGCAAGACATTTAGTTTTGACTAAATGTGCAAAGATCGTTTGTGAGAAATATGTGAAATTGATTATTAATACTTCCACTTCTGCGAACATAGGAAAAAGTGGGCTGATATATGTCCCCAATAACGATATAAATTTTCTATTGTGGGCAATTATTACAAGTGCTTGCGTTTATAGATTAAATAATTCTCAAGAAAATGAACTATTGGAAAATTATTTCATAAAAAGAAACGATGGTAGCGAAAACATTCCGATTATTACTCTAAATTTAGAAGACAAGCTTAGTTTTGATGAAAATAAATTTAATTCATTTATCTGGCACAATCTTACGATAAAACCATCGATAGGTTTCCCTTTTATAATTCAACAGGCAAATTCATTGTATGACACGAGAGAGATTGATTGGAGTCAAATATTTCAACAAGAATTTACCGACCTTTATGAATACATTTCTAAATTGAAAAATATTAATCCAAAAAGTAATCATCCATTTTGCGAGGGAGATAATCAGAGCCACCAGAAGATTTCAGATTTCAGTTCTTTCACTCAAAATATTAATGTTACGAAAACACTTCTATCGATAGAAAAGCTTGATAGATTGAGGAAAAAAGGATATTTAGTTTTCAATGATGTCATCAAAAATTCAGAATATATTAATATGATCGTATCAACTATTCCTAAAGAGGAGTTTTTATACCTTTTACCCTCAATACCAGACGATTTAACTGAGTTAAAAAAACAATTATGCGAAGAGCTTTATAATATTTGCAAATCTCAATATCCAGAACATAAACAAGAACTTGCTCATGCTTATTATAAAAATATCTTCTCTAGCGGTGAGATGATAACAAGAGTATTAGACCATTTATTAAATGTTGGAGTCCTAAAACCTTTAACTGATAATCAAAAAAAAACTGTCAACATGATGATGTTTATATAATTTCTGCTTTTCTAAACCAACCAACATGTCACTCAACTCTTTTTTTCAAAACCATTAATATCCCTTTACCTCGTCTCTTTTTACTTATCATATCCAACCACATAAATAAAATACTGGGAAAAAATATTAGTAATAAATAAAAAGGTAATATAAAAATAAAAACCATTGATATATTCATGATTTTTATACTATTTTTCATTGTTAGGTGCCAATATATATTTCCCCAAAAACCATAAGTATATTGTTGATTCATCACTTCAAAGCCTGCAATTTTTGTCTTTTCGCATAAATCAGCTATAGAATATCCCGGACGAACATGTTCTTTTGCAAATTTTGCCTCTTGACCAAGATCACTTGGAGTAGATATTATTAAAAAAGCACCATCTTTCATTGATGAATAGAAGTTTTTTAAAACTCCGATATCATTTTCTATATGTTCTAGAATATCGATAGCTATAACCATATCAAACAAAGTAGGTTCGAGTTCGTCATTGTTGACATTTATTGACAAATCTTTCTGTGAAAATGAAAATCGCTTTTTTTTATCACTTTTTAAAGTATCAAAATAGTCCTTTAAATATTTAATCTTTAAATCAGAAGCAAAAACATTTGTTTTTTTGTATTTTGATAAAATATAGTCAGAATACTGGCAAAAGCCAGCTCCAGCATCATAAAATGAATAATTTGAAGAAGGATTTATGTATAATGATATAGCCTTTTTTACATACCACTGCCTCAATATAAAGATATCTAAGCAGATATAAAAGATTTTCCTCAAGCATCTATTTTTTTTTATAATCTGAGATAAGAAATCTTTAACGGAGTCATAATGCATAAAGATTTTTAGATAAAATTAATTAAGATATATCATTTTTATTATAGTGTTTCTTGACAGCATAAGATATGCCAATAATAGCAGATATCACCATTAATAAACTCAAAACTTGACCCATTGTAAACATATTGAAAATCAAGCCGTTATCATAAATTGGTAAATTATCTGGTATTCTAATAAATTCTATTAAATATCTTACAATTCCATAAATTCCAATAAAAAGCCAGAATATGAGTCCTTTTATGTTTGTTTTAAAAAGCATAAACTGTAGAAAAGCAGCCATTAAAAAACCCTCGAAAATTGCTTCATATAGTTGAGAAGGGTGTCTTGGTAACATTTCAGGGTCTGTTCTTAAAAATATCATTGCCCAGGGTAGATTGGAAACTTTTCCGAATAGCTCTCCATTAATAAAATTTCCAATGCGACCAAAACCTACGCCTATAGCCACCCAAGGCATAGCGGGGTCTGCGAGAGTGAAAAAATCTTGTTTTGTTTTTTTGCAAAAGATTAGAACAGCTATTATCACGCCCAAAAGTCCACCATGAAAAGACATTCCGCCTTCCCAGACATAAAATATTTTCAGTGGATTTGCCATATAATGAGTAAAACCATAAAATAATACATATCCAAATCTAGCTCCGATCATGACCCCGAGAATGATGCTAAAAATAAAGGATTCGTAATACTCATCTTTTAATTTTATATCTTTTTTAGAAAAATTTCTCTTAACCATAATATAACCGAGAACAAAGCTAATGACATACATTAGTCCATACCAGCCTACGCGTAGTGGTCCTACAGAGAAAATTATTGGGTCTATGTTATGTATAATATGATTCATCTACCGATTTCCTTTAGTCTTCTGTAAATAATCTCTGTTGCTTCATCTGGGGAAACTTCGTATTTTTCACCTTCTTTTTGAAGTTGAGGAGAAAATATTTTTACAACTTGCGTGGGAGAACCATTTAGTCCTATATTTTTTTCATCGAGCAGCAAATCATCTGCTTTCCAAATCTTCATTTCGACTGTTTTGGCGTTCTTTTTTCCTCTCAAAGAAGGCAATCTTGGAGTATTTATTTCTTTTACTACACTCACTGCAAGCGGAGTTTCGGTTTCAAGAGTATCATACCCGTCTTCCATGAGTCTTTCCAAAACTATTTTATTATTTTCAATTTCAATAATTTTTGAGACAAAGCAAATTTGTTCAATATCTAGATGAGCAGCTACACCAGGGCCTACTTGTGCTGTATCACCATCAATAGCTTGTTGTCCAAAGAAAATCAAGTCTACATTTCCGAGCTTTTTAATAGCAGCTGCAAGGGTTAGGCTCGTTGCCCAAGTATCGGCACCAGCAAATTTTCTATCTGAAAGCAAAATGATGTTGTCAACACCGAGCGAAACAGCTTCTCGTAAGGCTGTTTCTGCCTGAGGAGGTCCCATTGTGATAGCAGTTACTTTTGCTTGATATTCGCCTAAAGGTTGCTGATTGGGTGATTTTTCATTTAACTCGTTTACTTTTTCTTTTATTCTTACAGCCTCTTCTATAGCATACAAATCAAAAGGATTTATAATACTTTCGACACCTTCGCGTATTAATGTGTTGGTCACAGGGTCTATTTTTATGTCCGTTGTGTCAGGGACTTGTTTTATACACACTACGATATTCATTTTGTCCTCTATTTAAAAAAATCTTGAATTTTTTGAGCTATATACTCAATTTGTTCTTTTTGTAATTCTCCATAAATTGGCAAAGATAAAACCTTTTTACAGATTTCTTCACTGACTGGGCAATCCCCCTTTTTCCCACCGAGATAGGAAAAACACTCCTGTAGATGTAGCGAAAGAGGGTAATATATAGCACAACCTATATCATTTTTCTGTAAATATGTCATTAATTCATCCCTTCTCTCACAAACAATAGTAAACTGATTATAGATTGATGTAGCTTTTTCGTTTATAAATGGTAATTTTATCTCTTTTACATCAGATAAAAATTCGTGATAAAATGCAGCGTTGCGTCTACGGCCTTCTGTCCATTCTGCTAAATATCTAAGTTTGACTTTCAAAATGGCTGCTTGTATTGAATCAAGGCGAGAATTTAATCCTACCCATTTATGAAAATATTTTGGGTTTTCACCGTGCATTCTGAGTTGGCGAAGTCTTATTGCGAGATCATCATTATTTGTTAAACACATTCCGCCATCACCCATTGCACCCAAATTCTTACTTGGGAAAAAAGACAATGTTCCTATATCGCCTATAGTTCCTGCAAATTGTTCATTCTGCTCTGAAACTGAGTCGCTATTAAGATTTGTATTATAAGTCGCACCGATACCTTGTGCATTATCTTCTATAACTTTCAAATTGTATTTTTTAGCTATGGACATTATTTTATCCATTTCAGCTGGTTGACCAAAAAGATGAACAGGCATGATGATTTTTGTTTTCTCTGTTATCGCTTTTTCAATCAATTCTGGGTTGATATTAAATGTTTTTTCATCAATATCAACAAAAATAGTTTTTGCTCCTACCCTATGTATAGTAGAAGCAGTTGCAAAGAAAGTAAAAGGCGTGGTGATGACTTCAATATCATCATAATTTGGAGATGAAAATTGGTTGCTACCTTCGTCAAACTCATCACTGTTTACTCCAAAAAACAACAAAGACATCAGTGCTAATTGTAACGCGTCTGTGCCAGAAGCACACCCGATAGCGTGCTTTACCTGTAGATAATTTTGCATATCCTCTTCAAATTCTTTAACAACAGGCCCCAAAATAAATTGATGGCTTTCATAGATTTTGTCTATTTCTTTCCTAATCTCAAGCATAATCCCTTCATATTGGGCTTTTAAATCAAGTAAAGGTATTTTCACTGAATGGACCTCCTTTATGCAATATTGACAGATCTTAAATTATTTCTATTTGTTATCTACCTTCATTTTATCCATGGGTGTTAAAAAAAAAAATGTGTGTTTTTCGTCAATAAAAATTTTTAAACTCGTATATAGAAAGCCTGTCGCATAATAGGTTTTCCTTGTCATTTAAGTGTAGCTATGAATCTTTAATTGTATAGTTAGCAGTGGATTTGAGATTCTTCACTTCGCTCAAAATGACAAAATATTTCAATATTATACAGCCTTATAGAATGCAATTAATACCTTTTTTTAAAATCTCTCAAATACCACAATATTTAGCCTTTACAAAACAGAACAAGTATATCACTATTTTTCAATTGATTACAATTTATCTTTTTAATGTTATTCTTTTTGTGCTAAAAAATGTCCCAATGTGCAGCTTATATTGGGTAGAATATTTAATTTTGAAAATTGGTAGCGTAACTTGTTTGAAACACGGCGCCAAACTCAAACAATTTAGCTACAAAAATAAATAATAAAATATTCCCAAAGTGGAAAAAGGAGAAAAAATGAGAGTAACATTTAGTAGAAACATCAGAACCATGTCTGGTAAATGTAACAATGGAGAAATGGTTTTTCAATCAAAGAAAAACAATACAGTATGTATAGCAAGAAACTATGTATATCCACACTTGAATGCTAATCATACATTGTCTGGTAACAAAATGAAGGCAGCTGCTAGTTTGTGGAGCGAAGTTCCAAACGGTTTTAAAGAAGATCTGAAAAGATATGCTAATGCCTACAACAGTCAACTTTTACCAAGAAAAAAGCTAAGGATCTCAGCTTATAATGTGTTTATCATGGCTATAGGCTGGCACAATGCTCCAATCAATACCCTCGATTCAGTAAAAACATTGCTTGGTAATACAGTGTCTGAATGGATAAGTATCGGTGCTTTGAAAAAAGTAACTGTAACTGTGCCTTTTACTGCGATATTGGTAAGCTAAACTAGGGAGATAAGAAATGGGAGTGATGATAATCTTTTCAAAAGGATTTGATTTGCTCCTGTTTCATCTCTTTTTTTCAGAAAAAAGTTCTTTCGGATTTTCTCAGATTCGCGATAGTTTATATGAATTATTCATCAACAAATAAAATACCAGAACCAAACCAAAAACCACCACCAATCAACCCCTAACCAATCCACCCTAAACCAAACACAAAACTACCACCAATCATCCTCTAACCAATCCACCCTCAACCAAACACAAAACCACCACCAAAACCTACCATTCAACCAATCACTCCATCATCACATCACACTCAAAATCCATAAGCGTCAATATATAGATCTACCCCAAAAAAAATAGGCGAGTTATCACTCGCCTATATTTTTTTTTCTCAGAAGATTTTTATTGTCCAGCAAGATGTTTGTAATATTTCCATCTATTTTGGATAAATTTATGACTTTCATCCTTGTAATTACTCATTTTCTCTGGAGAGAGTCTATTGAGAGAAGTAAATCTTGTTTCGTTGTCTATAAATTCTCTCACATCTTTAGTTGGTTCTTTTGAATCGAGAGTAAAAGGATTTTTTCCGAGTGCAATATTCGCAGGGTTATAGCGATAAAGCAACCAATATCCACTAGCAACAGCATTTCTTTCTACTTGTTTTGCTTTTGTCATATCCATCCCGTGATGAATACAGGTAGCATAAGCGAGTATGATAGCAGGTCCATCAAATTCTTCGGCTTCTCTAATAGCTTTTATGAGTTGGTTTTTATCTGCTCCCATTGCAACAGAAGCGACATAGATATATCCATAACTCATCATCATCAAACCGAGGTCTTTTTTGGTTGTAGGTTTTCCACCTTCAGCAAATCTGGCAACGCCACCAAGAGGAGTAGATTTTGAAGCCTGCCCGCCTGTGTTTGAATAAACTTCGGTGTCCATGACAAGCATTTTTACATTTCTATTGGTAGCAAGGACATGGTCTAGACCACCAAATCCAATGTCATAAGCCCATCCATCACCACCAACGCACCAGATACTCTTATCAACAAAATAGTTTTTAAGTTCATCTGCTTGTTTTATGAGTGAGAGGACTTCATTGTTTGATTCGGCTTTAAGTTCATTAGCTATCATAGTTTTTATTTTTTCAGCATGGAGAATAGCCTCATTGTCGGTTTTTTTCCAATTTTCCAGAGCATGTTTAAGAGCAGCTTTAAAATCAGAGCAAGAGCTTTGAACTGCGAGCTTTTCAGCAACAGCTTTTAGATATCTTCTATTTGCATCAACAGCGAGTCTCATTCCGAAACCATATTCAGCATTGTCTTCAAAGAGCGAGTTTGCCCATGTAGGACCATGTCCGAGTTTGTTTTTGCAATAAGGAATATTGGGAAAAGTGCCTCCCCAAATCGAAGAACATCCAGTTGCATTGGCGATAATCATTCTGTCGCCATAAAATTGAGTAATGAGTTTGACATAAGGAGTTTCTCCGCAACCAGCACAAGCTCCTGAGAACTCGAGCAGAGGTTGTTTGAATTGGCTACCTTTTACGGAATCTTCTTTCCATTCACCCAGCACATCATTGGGAAGATTGTTGAAGAAAACATAATTTTCAGTTTCTCCTCTTTCTCTTTCTTCTTCAATAGGTTTTAGAAGAATAGCTTTTTCTTTGGCAGGGCATTCATTGATGCAAAGAGAACAGCCATAACAGTCATCAATATAAACTTGGATTTTGTATTGATAATCGTTTTTTCCAGAAGCTTTAATGGTATTAAATGATTTTGGACATCCTTTTAAATCGTCTTGAGCGATTTGTTTAGGACGAATAGCTGCATGTGGGCAGACGATAGAACATTGATTACATTGAATACAATTTTCAGGAATCCAGCGAGGGACAAAAGCACTTACACCGCGTTTTTCGAGGGCAGTAGTCCCAGATTGCATAGTTCCATCTATAGGCATTTGTGAAACCTTAATTTGATTTCCTTCCTCTCTCATGATAGGTTCCATGATAGTTTTTGTGAAGTCGTTAGCATTGTCTGGAATGAGTTTTTTTCTTTGAGCTGCTTTTCCGGGTAGACTATCTGGCACAGGAACTTCAACGAGAGCTTCATTGGTAGCATCTACAGCTTTCCAGTTCTTTTCAACGATTTCAGTACCTCTTTTTCCATAAGTATATTTGATAGAGTCTTTAATCATATTGACAGCAACATTTCTGTCTAATACACCAGAAATCAAGAAGAAAGCCGTCTGCATGACAGTATTTATCCTATTTCCGAGTCCAATAGCTTTAGAGATAGAAAGAGCGTCTATATTGAAGAATTTTATTTTTCTATCAATGATAATTTTTTGCATGTCTTCAGTAAGATGAAAGAAAACTTCATCTCTATCCCAGTTTGAGTTTAGAAGGAAAGTTCCGTTTTGCTTGATACCCGAAAGCATGTCGTATCTGCCAATAAAAGCCGGGTTGTGACAAGCCACAAAATCTGGGGATTGGACAAGATATTGGCTTCTTATCTTGCTTTTTCCGAATCTAAGATGGCTTCTAGTAATACCGCCAGATTTTTTTGAATCGTATTGGAAATAACCTTGAGCATACATGTCTGTGTTGTCACCGATGATTTTGATGCTGTTTTTGTTTGCACCTACAGTTCCATCTGCACCTAATCCCCAGAACATACAGCTGATAGTTCCTTCAGGGATTGCATTTATTCTTTCTGGCAGTTTAAGAGATTTATGTGTTACATCATCTTCTATACCTACAGTAAAGCTATGGAAAGCCTCTCCATCGAGGTGATCATAAATAGCTTTGACCATACTTGGAGTAAATTCTTTTGAAGAAAGTCCATATCTACCACCAATAATAAGAGTGTCTTTTCTGTTTTTTAAAGCAGTGACTACATCCATGTAAAGAGGTTCTCCGAGTGACCCGGGTTCTTTAGTTCTATCAAGAACAGCGATTTTTTTACAAGTGCTTGGTATAGCTTTTTCAAAGTGAGCAAGTGAGAAGGGTCTAAATAATCGAACTTTTACGAGTCCAAGTTTATGTCCTTGTTTGTTCAACAATTCAATTGTTTCTTCTACGGTTTCACACCCGCTAGCCATACAAACGATAACTTTATCAGCATCTGGAGCACCAACATAGTCAAATAAATTATATTGTCTTCCCACAACTTTTGCTACTTTGTCCATATATTCTTGAACGATTTGTGGACAATCATCATAGAACCTATTAACAGTCTCTCTGCCTTGAAAATAAACATCAGGGTTTTGGGCTCCGACTTTAATAATAGGTTTATCTGGTACCATTGCTCTTCTTTTGAATTTATTGATAAACTCTGGTTCAATCATGTTTTTCATGGTTTCATAGTCAGTGACTTCAATTTTTGATACTTCATGCGAATTTCTAAAGCCGTCAAAGAAATGCAGGAAGGGGATACTGGTTTTCAAAGACGCCAGATGTGCCACGAGAGCTAAATCCATTATTTCTTGAACAGATGCAGAAGCTATCATGCCAAAGCCAGTGTTTCGAACAGACATGACATCAGAATGGTCTCCAAAAATAGACAATGATTGACAAGCTAATGATCTAGCAGATACATGAAATACAGTTGGTAATAACTCTCCAGCAATTTTATGCATGTTTGGTATCATCAGTAATAAACCTTGTGAAGCTGTAAAGGTAGTAGTCAAAGCTCCTGCTGCGAGAGCACCGTGAACGGAACCTGCTGCTCCAGCTTCAGATTGCATTTCGACGACATCGACAGGTTTTCCAAACATATTTTCTTTACCTTCAGCAGCCCAAGCATCAGCATATTGTCCCATATCTGAAGAGGGTGTGATAGGATAAATAGCAGCTACATCACTAAATGCATAAGCTACATGCGTAGCAGCTTGATTTCCTTCCATTGTTTCTTTTTTAAACTTACTCATCTTTACTCCTTATGATAAAAATTTTAACTTCTATTCAGTAGTATTTTTAACTATTTTTTTATTTGCCTCCCAATTTTTTTTGGGGGGCAATTTTTTTTTCAAAGGTTCTATTGTTTTAGAAGGATTCAAAACTATTCTTTTCATAGTTCCTTCACCAATAGTCATAGTTTTAATGTCCTTAACACCTTTCAAGGCTTGATGGACAACTCTTCTTTGCGATGCAGACATTGGGTCAAGCGTGATGGCTTTTTTTGTTTTTAAGGCTTGTGAAACAAGAATCTTTATTTTTTTTGTCATTATTTGTTCTTGTCTTTCTTTATAACCTTCAATATCGAGGATAATAGGTCTGTTTCGAGGGTCTTTTTGAGAAAAGGTTTGCGTCAGTAGATATTGTAAACTTTGTAAAAACTTACCATCTTTTCCAATAAAGAATCCTGGGTCTGAAACACCATTTAATTCAACATGAATGTATTTCTCAGAATTTATGATGTTTATAGAATCATAAGTTACCTGAGCATATACAGAAAATTCTTTGATATACTCTTGTATATCTTCGTTTACATTGTTTACAGTAAACTGAACAATGCCTTTTTTCCCACCTAAAAATCCCAGAAAGCCTTTTTCAGGTTCTTGAATAACCTGAAATGCGAAATCAAATTCGTCTAAATTGTTTTCAACTTTGAAGTCATTGATAATTTTTTGAATGTCTTTTCCATATTTTTTGATTGTTTTCATAAAACTCCTTGATTAGTTTTCTTTCTTATTAAGAAAGTATTGCTGAATGATGCTAAAGACATTGAATACAGTCCAGTATAAAACCAGCCCAGCTGGTAAAGAACTGAAAATAAAGACCAAAAAAGGAGGCATGATATACATCATCATTTTCTGGCTTTGCACCATAGCAGCTTGTTTTTCGTCCATGTTTGTCATGTCTTGTTTTGATTGGGTCATTTTTTGTTGGACAAACATAAAAATACCCATAGTTATCGGCAATATCCAGAAAGGATCAGGCTCGGACAAATCTGTCAACCAGCCAAAAAAATGTGCCTGTCTAAAATCAATTGAATACCGAAGTAAAGGATAAAGAGCGAAGAATATTGGCATTTGGAGCAACAAGGGGAAACAGCCACCGAGAGGGCTAACATTATGCTCTTTATAAAGATTTCTTAGCTCTTCTTGCTGTTTTTGGATGTCGTTCTTGTATTTAGCTTGTATTTCTCTGAGCATAGGTTGCAATTTTTGCATTTTTTTCGTAGAACTCAAAGCTTTATTCGTCAGTGGCGTTAGTAATATCTTTAAAGTTAATGCAAAAACAATGATAACCAATCCATAATTCGTGATATATCTATGCAGAAAACTTAGATAAAACATAAATATGGTTGCCAGTGGTCTGAGCCACCTAGCTCCCAACTCAGCAATGTTTTCCATACCATTGCCAAAAGTTGACAATAAATCATAATCAACAGGGCCAAAATACAAGCTGTAATGATCGGTAAAACTTGATATTTGGTTATTGTATCTGATAAAAAGGTCAAAACCGAGAGTTTCAGATATTCTCTGAGCACGAACAGATTGTGTCACTATTCGCGTTTCAGGTATCAAGCTCATAGTGAAATACTTTGAACGGACAGCTGCCCAATTCACCATTCCGATAAATCTTTGCTCACCTCTACTACTTAGTCTTGCTTGTGTCACATTTTTGGTTTCTCTATCTACCTGCCCTACAAATTTAAAAGAATTTCCAATATCACGAACCGAAGCTCTATGATCTTCGGTGATATTAATGCCAGAATTGACAGAAATTGAATAGCTCTCAAAGAGAGGAAAATAATCCCCTTCCATCCTAAAATCAAGCATATAACCTTCAGATAAAGTAAATATCTTGCGAAAATAGGTGTTGGATTCCTCATTGTTTATCTCAAATAGCAAAGTTTGATTGTCTAAATCGTAATTAAATATAGTGCGATTTAGGTCGATAAACAAACCGTCAAAACTTACTTGTAATATTGCTTGTTCTTCGGGAATCAAATCAATTTGTGTGACTTTGTCTGACAGAAAAAAATCTTTTAAGGTGATTTGATTAATCAAAGCACCTTGATTTGTAAATGAAACTTTTATTTTTTCATTTTCAAGGATGATTTCGTTGTTTATAGCTATTGATTCTTCCCCAATATTTTCATTCGAGGAAAATATAAAGCTTTCTGATGTAGGGAAACCTTGAGTAATAGGTCTCTCGTCAGTTTCCTGAGAAACTGCTTGTTGAGCTAAGGTTTGCTGCTCAGTCTGCTGTGCTGGCTCAACTTGTTGTGGTCTCCACAGATACTGCGAACTAAACCAATAAATGATAAAAATTAATACAAAAGCAAGAACAGTTCTTTTTTCCAAAAAACCTCCGTTAATTTACTGAGAAAATCTTTTTCCATTATAACAATGGGTCATAACCACCTTTATTAAAGGGGTTACATCTAATAATTCTTTTGACTGTTAGAAAAAACGCCTTCGGAAATTTATATTTCAAAAAAGCCTCTTTGGCGTAGTTGCTACAAGTAGGAGTAAACCTACAACTTGGTGGGAGATAGGGAGAAATACATTTCTGATAGAAATTAATTAACAACAAAACGATTTTTGAAAACAAATATGCATCCTCGTATATAATTTTATTATCCCCCCCCATTAGCCCTATATGTGTCAACTTTTCTATTGGTGCTCTACCATGAATGTCCCAGAGTGTCTATGATTTGGTAGAAATCAGAAGCAAAATGGTGTTATTCCCTGGAAGGAATATGGTTACAAAGCATTATCCCTACGGGATATAACCTCTATTAAGGTAACCGTTTTCTACCAAGCCATTATTCCTCTGGAATATTCAGAGAAGAAAAAATAATTACCGCTTGGATAGATCAGCCTTCTTGTAGCGGTTTCATATCTTCCAACATTCCGAATAATTTCATATCGCATAAAAAACTCTATCAAGGCAATTTGTTAAATCTCTTTTAAACATATTCCAATCAGCATTTAAAATAGCGGGCAAGGCGATAATGTTGCATATAACATTTGTTTTGGTCGTAGGAGCTTCGTAGGCTTGTAAACAGGCTCTTATTCTTCTTTTTGTCTTGTTCCTAACAACCGCGTTCCCTATCTTTTTACTCACCGTAATTCCCACCATTGGCTCAAATACATCGGTATCTAGTAAATAGACAACGATAAAATATTTACCAATAGTCTTTTGAGAGCATTTACTCAATTTATTAAAATCATTTCTTGATTTTAATCTTTTCATGAAACAGTAAGAATCTTTTTTCCTTTAGCTCTTCTTCTGCTTAGGATTTTTCTGCCAGCTTTGGTAGCCATTCTTGCTCTAAATCCATGTGTCGACTTACGACTTCTAATGCCTAAGGCAGTGTGACGACGTCTCATTTTTTCTCCAAAAAATTTAATAGAGAACCATTTTTTTATTTGCAGATTTTTTGTCAATACATTTCTAAAAAATAGTTTCTTATTTTTTGCTTGACTATTTTTGTAAAAAATATTTTTTTGTTCTTATTGATAAAATTCTTGATTATTCGGAGGAATATTTTAATGAAAGTTAGAACAAAGATTAGTAAGTCGTGCTTTATCCTTACTTTGTTTTGTTTATTAATGATTGGGTTGAATGCCGCTTGGTTGGACAATTTACCTTATCAACTCACCCAACCTGATGAAACTATCATTGATGTTTTGCTCTCTGGTGATGAATTTCACAACTGGGCGCATGATGAGAACGGTTTTACTATTATTCAAGATCCTATTACCGGATTTTGGTGTTGGGCTCAAACTGAAAACGGAGATTTGATTTCCACAGGACGTCCTGTCCACCTTTTCAATCCAGAGACTTTAGGATTAAGTCCGAGAGAAAACATCTCTCAAGAGAAATATCGTGACAAAAGAGATAGTTGGGATGAGGGTTTTAACGCAAGAAACGAAGTCCGTGCTCCTACTATTGGCTCTGTTATTAGTCTTTTTGTTTATATTAGATTTTCTGACCAGTCAGAGTTTTCTTATGCTAATACCCATTATGGAGATATGCTAAACGCTCAAGGGTATGGTGTAAATTCTATGCATCAGTATTATTGGGACGCTTCCCATGGACAACTTCATGTTTGGTCAGAAATTTTTCCAATTCCACCCGGTTCTACGGTACTATCCTATCAATCACCTCACCCCAGATCTTACTTTATGCCTTATTCTGCTACCAATCCCAATGGATATTCAGGCTCGAATGATAGAAGATTTAGAGAGCACGCACTTCTTAGAGACGCTATTGCGGAAATTCATGACCAAATTCCCTCTCATCTAATGCTTGACGCTGATAATGACGGACTAGTAGATCATGTAAATTTCCTAATCAGAGGTGCACCTACAGCTTGGGCTACACTTTTATGGCCTCATGCTTGGGCTTTATACTCTTACGATGTCATGATTCATGGTAAACGAGTTTGGACATATAATTTCAATATGGAGACTTCCACTAATTCTTCTGGAGTTGGTGTTTTAGCTCATGAGTTTGGGCATTCTTTAGGTCTTCCTGATTTTTACAGGTATAATACTTCTGGATATGCACCTACGGGTATGTGGGATTTGATGGCCGCAGATAGGAACCCGCCTCAGTCTATCACTGCACATGCTCAACAAAAATACTTAAACTGGATTCCACCGATACCCATTATTACACAAAGCGGCACTTACACTCTTAATCCGCTCTCATATAGCACTGAAAATGTTGCTTTTAGAATAAATTCACCATATACAAACTCTGAATATTTTGTTGTTGAATATAGAAATGATTCTTTAGGTATCATCGACTCTACACTACCCGGCACTGGTCTGCTTGTTTACAGAATTAACCCCAGTTTAGGTGGAAATTCTGAAGGAGATGAAGTAGGAGATGAAGTTTATATTTATAGACCCAATGGTAGCCTCAGTAACGATGGCTCGCTTGGAAGTGCGTATTTTGCTGCTGATGCTTTGCGCACTGCAATAAACGACCTCACAAACCCAAATTCTTTTTTACAAAATGGTCAACCTGGGGGATTGTTCCTTTACAATGTCGGCTCACCGGGAGAAACTATTTCCTTTGATGTCTTGATAGGTGGTGCGAATCCCAATGATTTTAATGAATCTTTTGAAAATCAAATATTTACGGAATATGATTGGCTCATGGACAAAGAAGCCCCTTGGTATATTACAGATCAACATGCCTCACACGGCATTTATAGTGCCACTTCTCCTCATATTGAGAACGAGCAATCTGCAAGGCTTCAAACTAGTTTGGTCGTAGATTCAGGTTATATTCAATTTTTTATCAAAACATCTACACTACAAAATGGAGATTTTCTAAAATTCCTGATCAATAATCAAGAAATAAGAAGATGGTCTGGTGAAAATGATTGGACACATTTTTCAATGCCAATTTTAGCTGATACTTACAATTTTGCATGGGTTTTCGAAAGAGGTGCTTCAGGATTTGGAGGTGAAGACAAAGTCTGGATAGATCAAATAGGATTTCCGGAAATTATTGGACATGTTTTATATCCTCCTCTTGATCTTACCCCGACATTAAATGGGCGAGACATTACTTTCAATTGGGATGAACCATTTATCTCTAATTTAGAAAATGCACCAGATTTTTTAGGATACAATATATATCAAAACGGTATTCAACTTAATTCTGACCTCATTCAAGTAACTACCTTCACCATAAACAATTTAACTGGTGGTAATATGCAGTTCTGGGTTGATGCTAGTTATGAAACTGGTTTATCTCCAAGATCAAATTACATTGCTGTTGCCCTACCATTTCTGACTCCGATAAATGTAACTGCTCGTAATGAAGGGTACGGAGTGAGAATTAACTGGGACTTTCCAGTTGAATCACATACTCTTGCAGCATTTAGGGTTTTCAGAAATGGACAAGTCATTTCAGTGCCAAACATAGCTGCCAATGTCTTCACTTACCATGATACAAATGTTACAGAAGGTGAAACATATACTTATCATGTCAGAGCTGTGTTTCTAAATCCCGGTGGGCAATCAGACCCCTCAGATGAAGTTACCATTGATTTTGTTGATATTGACGATGAGACACCGATAATTTATACTACTCAACTGCAAGGTAATTATCCAAACCCTTTCAATCCTGAAACTCTCATCTTATTTGAGTTAGCAGACCAAAGCCATGTCATTTTAGAAATTTTCAACATACGAGGAGCTTTAGTGAGAACTTTAATAAATGAAGATTTTCCAAGAGGAAATCATTCTGTTATCTGGAATGGAGAAGATACGCACGGAAACATGACTGCTTCAGGAGTTTATTTCTACAAAATGACTGCAGGAGATTTCCAGACCGTTCGTAGAATGGTGCTTTTAAAATAAAAATAGCTCCCCTCAATATTGCCCCCCTTTAGCAAGGGGGGTTGTGGGGGATGAATGTAAATTATAAATTATAGTGTATAAATTATAAATAATTAGGTAAATGACAATCTACATTACCGGCAAACATTTCAACAAATATTGATAAGCTCTATTTATCTCTAAAAATCGCTCATAACTTTCATTATTCATATCTGGATGATATAGTTTTGAAAATATTCTATAGGCTTTTTTTAAACTTTCTATATCAAAATTTTCATTCAAACCTAACAAACTAAGTGCTTCTGAAAAATAATCATTGTTTTTCAATGCATGGTTCATACCAGACATCCAATTTTCAAGTATCTCATCATTAAAATAGTCTAAATTTGCTTTATCAAGATAAAAATATGCTTTAGAATCAATATTTTCTAGAGAATGAGAACTATAATTAATTTTATGCTTTTCACAAAAAATATCTCCTACAGACATGCCACAGAAGTTCATTTCAACATTATCAAAATATCTACATTTATTACCTTCAGGATATGCTATTGCACCTATTCGCATGAAATGGATATGTAAATAATAACCCTTTTCCTCCATAACAGGCTTCAAGGTATACAAACTATGAAACAACATAAAATGTAATTGATATAGCTCTATATTGGTTAGATATCTGACTTCTTCTTCAGGATAAAAATATCTCAGTATTTCTGCTTCATAATGAAACTTCCCACTATTGATAAGATATTCTGATAATTTTTCAAATTTTAATTCAAATTTCAAATTTTTTATTCTTTCATCCCGGAAGATGTATAACTCGCCATGATATTCTTTTGAGCTATCAGAAATATCATCACTAATGGTAAGATAGTCAATGTAGATGCTGCCATCAACAATGTTGTTTGAGATGAAGATTCCTGTGCAAAATAGGACAAACCTACTTGTATTATCCTCAATTCAGGGTCATTTGTCATTATCAGGGGCCACATAAAACTATTCCATGAGCCTATCAATGAAAAAACACAGGCGGTTGCTATCACAGGTTTTGACAAAGGTAAGATTATTTTTATTAATATTTTGAATTGTGAACAACCATCGATAGAGGCTGCTTCCAATAAATCTTGAGGTATGCTCATAAAATGTTGGCGCATCAAAAATATTGTAAATATATTTGCTATCCAAGGGATTATCAATGCCTGATATGTGTTTATCCAGCCTAAATAATTTAACAAAACATAACAAGGCACAAGATAAATCGGTTCTGGAACCATCATCATGGAGATAAAGAAATAGAACAGAACATCCCGACCCTTAAACCGCATTCTGGCAAAGGCATAAGCTGACAAACAGGAGGTAATTATGACGCCTATCAAGGTGGTAAACGAAACAAAAATTGTGTTCAAAAAGTATCTACCGAAAGGAACTCTTTCAAATATCCGTGTAAAATTTCTAAAATACAATTTTACTCTTTTTATTTGAACCAAGTCTTCGGTCCGAACTGTATAAAATGAGCGAGCTATTCGACCTGTTTCGTCTATCAAGTTCACAACAGTTGAGTCGCCACGAACCATTACTTCAGACACACGCCATACATTTTCCCCATCATCATAAGATAAATATTGTTCCAACGGAATAAAGCCTGTATGCCCTCGATTTACTTCCAACTGCGATTTTAGAGATGTGCTGAGCATCCACGCAAAAGGGGCAACCATGATTATGCCAAAACCTATCAAAAAAATATAGATTACACTATTTTTTATGCCAAATATTAACTTTTCCTGCATATTTTATTCTCCATTAATATTTTTCCTTTGTTGCATTTTTCTTGCTGTCGTTAATTAATCCTCTTCAATATTAAGCATGAAAATAGAGTGTCATTCCGAGCGTAAACCTTGTCATTCCGAGCGTAGCGAGGAATCTTGTCATAAGGTAGAGATTCTTCTCTGCGTTCAGAATGACAAGGAAATTTTTCTCTGCGTTCAGAATGACAAGGAAATTTTTCTCTGCGTTCAGAATGACAAGGAAATTTTTCACTGCGTTCAGAATGACAAGGAAATTTTTCACTGCGTTCAGAATGACAGGGAGATTCTTCACTGCGTTCAGAATGACAGAGAGATTTTTCACTGCGTTCAGAATGACAGGGAGATTCTTCACTGCGTTCAGAATGACATATTAAAATTTCTTACCGAGTGAAACGCCAAATACATTATACTTGGCATCAATTCCATCGTAAATATCTGTAAGTCCAATATTATAATTGAAGTCTATTACAAATTTTTCCCAAAGATTAACATCAATACCCACTATAAATGACATGTGTTGGTTTTGATGAGCTTTGACAGGTTGCTCTGAGTTTAGAAAAAATCCCATACCCAATCCTGAATAAGGATGCAATCCAATATAATTTAATTTGGGCATAATATATCCTGCTCTAAGTGCCAATTCAAAATAGTTATTCTTCACGGTATATAAATCAGAATCATCTTCTGTCATCCATCCTTTTTCTATATACCTTGTAATAAGGCCTAAACTAAAGTTGTTCTCAAATTGCCCCAGTAAAGTGTATCCGAATTGAACACCATTTAGAATACCAAATCTAATTCCATCCACCTCATCTGGGAAATCACCTGATAACTTACTTTGAGTTACTCCTAAAAAAAAACTATCTTGGAACTCTACAGCTCCTAAAGCGACAAATGAAGTCAAGATAACTAACAAGCATATTACCTTCATAATAAAAGTCTCCTTATATTAATTTCTACTTATTCCACTAAAACAATAAAAAATTACAATTGTTACATTTTTCTTACTGCCTATCTGTGTTTGTTGCCAACACCAGCGAAGCATGAAAATAATGTAGCGGTACTGTAAGAGTAACCGCAAGGGATTACCTCTACTTATCTGTCAATAATGCACATATTTTTCCAGTCTTCTCTGTATCAGAGTCAGAGTCAAGATGATCAAAAATAGCACCAATGCCACTGTGCTTGCATAAGCTAAATTTTGTGCTTCTCCAAAGCCACTTTCAAAAATATAATAAACGATAACTTTAGTAGTGCCTTGCGGTCCGCCTATAGGTGGACCAGTCATCAGATACACTTGAGAAAACACTTGAAAAGTAGTGATAGTTTTCATCATTAAAACAAAATAGGTGGTTGGAGTGATTAATGGCAAAGTGATTTTAAAAAACTGCTTAATTTTGCTTGCCCCATCGATTTCGGCTGCCTCATAATACGAATTTGATATATTTTGGAGTCCAGCCAAATAGATTATCGTAGCATAACCTACTCCCCTCCATATTGTCACGATGATAATGGCAAACAGTGCCAAGGAAGGTCCTCCTAGTGCAGCTGGTATTTCTATCCCTATTCCTCTAAATAATAAAGTAAATATCCCTTCATGTTCAGCAAGCCATCTCAAAGGCTCGATTCCAAATAAACCTAAAAAAGCGTTTGCCAAGCCAAATTGCTGATTAAAAATTATTTTCCAGACTATTGACAAGGCTACTAAAGATGTTACAAAAGGAACAAAATAGACAGTCCTAAAAAAACTTTTTAAAAACTTTATCTGATTTAATAAAACTGCAAATGTCAATGAAAATACTATGGTCAATGGAACTACAAATATGACTAAATAAAAGGTATTCAACATTGATTTCCAAAATTCTTCATCATGAATGAGAGTTACATAATTTTGAAAACCTATAAATTCTCCAATTCCTGTAAAACTCCATTCATAAAAACTTATTATAAATGACAATATGATAGGTATAAATCGAAAACTCATGATTATCAATGCTGCTGGTAATATATAAATCCAGGCTGATATGTTCTTTTTCATATCTAACTCCTATTCTCACTTAATTTCGTTCAAAAACCTATCTCTTTCTATCCATTTAGTCTCATAATTATAAAAATATTTGGAAGGTGGTTGCAGACTATCTATTATTTTCTTTGTATTATCACATTCCAAGTTCAGCGGTGGAAAAACTTTATTCGTAACAAATATCGCTGATTTTGTCAAATTTTCTTTCTTTTTTTCCATTTCTTTTTCCAAGATTTCGGATATCATTTTATATTGTTTATCAAATTTATTTTTTTGTTGAATTGCTGCTATCACTTGGTCTTTTCTATCGCGAGTAAACTCCTTAATAACACCATGAATATTGGGTTGTGTTATGTCTATACCAAGTTTATTACTCAATTCATCTACTGATTGTTTATTTTTATGGATGGCTTCTTCTAAATTCTTGATTTTTCCATTTAAGACCTTATCGTAGCCAAAATGGATATAGGTTTCTTGCCCTACATCGTTGCCGATGGTTGGGCAATATAATAATCCTTTTAAATATATTTCACAGTCTATAATAGCCCCTTTCTCATTGAGATTGATGCCTGCGCCCATAACGGAAATCGTATCCTGACAATGAATCTTCACTCCCATCAAAAATCTATGAACTGTTAGATGCCCTTTGACAAAAACATTTCCGCCTTCTATAAATTTTACCGACATATTGCCTTGAACTGTGATATTGTTCATTTGTCCAGCTATTCCGCCATTTACAACCAAATCACCACCAGCTTCGATGACACAATTGTCTTCGACAGTCCCCTTTATAAATACACTTTTTTCCGTTTTTATAGAAAATCCTGTCCGGACAGAGCCATTGATATGCACATTTACTTTAGTATTGATATTTCCTGATGAATAGTCAATATCTCCGGATATTTGTAACTGGTCAAAAACCGATAATATTCCATTTTTATACTCTATACGACCATCATCTGAACTATAAATAGAGAGGATATCATCTTTTAATTTAGTATAGGTATGATAGCCGTTTTTTAACATGATATCCTTAGGAGTTCTTGGAGCAATAGAATTACCGTAAATGTCAACACCATCCTTGCCTCTGATGGGCATTTTTTTTCTCGCCAGAAGCTCATCTTTAGAAACCGATGGAAATTGATTGATTTCACGATAATCGACACGACCATTTTCATCTATGGGAGATTGTTTCATTTCAGTCTCTACAAGGATTTCTATGGAAGAATCTATACTCTCTTCAGGTTGTTTCCCCAAAACTAAGGCTATCGGTTCACCCGGCGGTATCATTAGATTCATTTCTTTATTCACCAATTTCATATCTATTTTATTTTTTAAGATATAGGTTGAAATATCTATTTTAGTTAAATGCTGAAAGGGTAAACGTTCAAAATTCATAAAATAAAGGGTCAATCTATCTTTTGAGACGAAAAAGGGTTGTTGAATACATATTTTGTTATTATTCATATATACATACCCGCTACAAGTCGCGATATAAGTCTTTTCCGATTCCTCAAAATAGACATTGTCACCCGCAAAATATCTTTTTTGTTTATTTCTATCTACTGGAATTATATCACCATTCAATTCTTTTCCCGCTATTTCAGAAGTAGCATTTTTTTGAGTTGCTATGATTTCTCCTTTTTTTACATAATACAAGGGAAATGGTAATTTTTGATTCAAATCATTTTCATTGATATTATTAAAAAAAATCTTAACAAAATCCCAAAATACTAAATCATCTGCTGAAAAATGCTCATGAGAAAAATTTAATATATGTGACCCAACCGATATCGGAGCCCTGCCCACTGCGATAACTATATTAGTCAATGGGATTTCACTTTTTGGGGATTTTTCTATATACCATTTTATTAATTTTTCATTCAATTCTACTTTGTGATATGTATGTGTTATTTGATCTTTGATTGTCTCAAAGCTCACTTCTTCCCCATTTTCTAATATAGAATACATTCGCGATATCTGAAGGCTCAAACCGTTTTCTACCGCTCGAATATCCAAATTGCCTATCGTCTGATTTTCCATATTTACTCCTTTAAGGTTATTTTTTTTTTGTTTGTTTTTTTGTCAATTATTTTCTGTTTTGGGTTTTAACTATATATTATGTGGCAACCTCGAAGTTATAGAGCTGTTATTATTGAGTCCTCTCCGAAAAGTCCATTTCAGGCATTTACTGCAATTCTTACGGGGTCATCTGCATAGTGGCGTATTGCTTATACCTTCTAATTCGTTTGTATTCGAACCAATAAATCGGCGTATACGATACGCCACTACGCAAATGGTTTTTCGGAGAGGATTTACTATTGTCTTTCCCATTCCTCATTTTCGGGAGATGAGCGCGTAAAGATGCCGCCGACACCACCATATATTTCATTGAAATTGCCCGTTACAATAGGATTTCTCATTTCCACTCCATCACCTATCGATATCCGCGTCATTGGATTACCTGCAAATACAGAGCTTAATATAGAAACCAGACTATGTGGTAAATCAACGCTACTGATATTGTTATTCATAAAACTTCCCCACAATATCCTTGCCAATCCATTCCCAAACTCTACTTCTGTCAATAGATTATTGGAAAAAGCATAAGTGCCTATAGATGTGACACTATTGGGAAAAACTACACAACTGAGTTGGTTCCATTCAAAAGAATATCTGCCAATAAATATCACTCCTTCACCGAAAGACAATTCCGTGAGCATGTTGTTGCTAAAAGCAGAAGCTTCTATTCTTCTGATGCTATTCGGTAATATCAAGATAGTAAACAAATTGCTGCTAAAAGCACCTTCCTCTATCAATGATATGCCTTCAGGAATATATACATTTGTCAATGACATGTTGTGAAAAGAATTTACTCCGAGAATATTTACAGGTTTATCTTCTATGATTCTCGGAATAAATAAACTATTTGAACTACCTAAATAGCCCGTTATTTCTACCGTATTTGTTTCTTCATGAATCAGATAGGTAAAATCTGCGATATTATTTGCTACATAGATTTCACATTCTGAAGTAAATCCGCCATCTTCGGTCTTTACAGAAATAATTGTTTTACCAAAATTTAACGCAGTTACTAGTCCATTTAAATCCATTGTAACTATATTTGGGTCGCTGAAAAACCATTCAAAACTTTGGTTTGTGGCATCGTTTGGTATCACTGTGGCCGTTAAATGCAGTTGGCTGCCTATTTCCATATCCAATGACGAATATGATAATACAATTGCAGTAACTGCTATTTCTGAATCTGGTTTTGTAACTTCATTTTTACATGACATACAAAATAATGGTATTAAAATAAATAAAAAATATATTGTTTTTTTCATTTTAATTTTATCTCCTTAGATTTATACTTTTTTTCAAAGAAAAATAAATTCGTTTTTTTGTCAAATTCTTTTTGGAAATCCTATTCCAGATTAACCTATAACTTCAAATTTAGATAGTTGCTTGTTATGCTTCATTTTGGGTCTTAATATAACGACTAAATTACCCAGATGGTCTCTGTATGGTTCGTCGTGAGAATAAGATTCATGTTCAAATGTAAGTGTTAATAAAAAAATTTCATTGCTTCTTGTCTACTGAGCTATCATCTCTACACAAACGACTTTTCGGAGAGGACTCCTTGAGGAATGCTCTCCGAAAAGTATATTAATAAAATTTTACCTTACATAAGCCTCTTAGGTATGTGAGTCCCCGTAGCAGAAATCTCCGATTTCCTTCATCCGTAGCAGAAATCTCCGATTTCCCACTCCAAAATTTTACCTTACATAAGCCTCTTAGGTATGTGAGTCCCCGTAGCAGAAATCTCCGATTTCCCACTCCAAAATTTTACCTTACATAAGCCTCTTA
>WRLO01000037.1 GCA_009777575.1 Candidatus Cloacimonadota bacterium | reverse complement strand
TTCGAGTGATGAAGTATTAATCGCCTCAGATTTTACTTGACTAATTTGATGATATTTTAATAATGACATTGAAGTCTCCTTTTTAATTATTCTGTATCTTTCAATACTACAATAATATAAGGAGGCTTTTTGTCAAGAACTATTTTTAGATAATTATATATTTTTTAACATGTTAGCACACTCGGAAATATCAGATTTAAAATAAACCACCAGTCAATTTTTTCAAGTAACCTTGGGCATCCGCAGTTAGAACAAAAATTCCCCTGAATCACTTCATTGCATTTTTTGCAATGATTATCCGCAGTGTCAATCGTCCCGATTGACAAATCATCTGTATCCGCTTTTGTTTTCCTCATTTTTCTATGAAACTTTACTATCAAAATGAGACCCACCATCAACGAAATCCCAAAAATTAAACCAGAAAAACTAAATTCATATTGCATTGCTTTTATCTCCTTGATTTTTTTGTATACAATTACCTCATTAGTATAATGATAAGTTTGGGGAAATGGTTAGTAAATTTTTTGATAATTTTTTTATTTTATGAATAAAATTATTGAGACCAGATTAATATAAAGCAAAATATAAAGGGTAATATGAAAGGTATCAGGTATCAGTCTTTTGTCCGAGGGCTTGATAATGTGGTGAGTTTTCTCAAAGCATTTATTGTAACTTTTGATTTTTCGTTCATTGGGGAAAAGCGTGTATTTGAAAGAATTTACAGATAAAACCACTATTCCTAAAAAATACAAACTCAGTAAAATCCATTGTCCAATATCAGGCTTAAAATAAAAAATAATTACAGCGATACAATACGGAATCCAAAAAGCTAAATCGATCGGCTCTGTTTTAATACATGAGCCATCAACTAAGACAAAGTTCTTGAATTTAAACCCAGTTACATTCAAAGAGTAAAAGAGGAAGGTGATGATGGTCAACCAGAGCATAACTTCACCTTACGAAATAATAAACATGTTACGGTATAATTTATCTTTTTCTACTCCTATAAGCATAAAATTTGCCTCGTTTAATGTAGCCTCAAACAGTTCTTTTGAACCTTCAGAAACGAAGTCTTTTTCATATTGAAGAAGTGTAGTTTGAAATTTCTTCCAAAACTTTTTTTCACCTTCAGTTAGGTCGATAGCTTGATATTTATATCCTAATTCTTTTAAACACATGCCCACTTGAGTATATTCTGGGTCTTTCTTTTCCAGTTTAAAGAAAGGCAGCTCCGACCAAAAAATTACCAGTTTACCTCCATCGTCTAAAAGTGAGTATAAGTTCGCAATTGTTGATTTTAAACTCTCATAGTAGTTTCTGACAGATTCTTCAAAATTTTCTGGTTGGATATTAGAAACAAAATATAGAGTATCAATCGCCAATATCATGGAAATTTTTTTGGTTTAGTTTAGCGATATCCTTAAAATCAAGAAGTTTTACACATAATTTATCATTGCTTTGATATTGATTTTTAGCGTATTCAATTGCTTCTTCATCAATGTCAATACATGTAAAATGAGCAGATGTCTGTTCGCTCATGTAATTTGCGATATGACAAGCCCCTGAACCTATATCAAGGATGTTCTGTGGATTATCAGATTTGATTTTGGTGAGCAATAAATCCATTTCCGCTTTGGTAAACATACCATGTTGCTTTAAATCAAGCCCAAAAACGATTTTATTTACTTTTCCCATTGTGGGACTTTCATAATATTTCATTAGTTATTCTCCTTCAAAGGTATTCTCAAAACTGTCTTCCTTTTTGAAACTTTAGTTTTTCTAAGGTCACTTAGATATATCTCGTGGTATCTTCTTTCTTCAATCATATCTATAAGTAAATCATTCTCTTCATAATAATTTTCCATTCTTTTTAAAGTCTCAGGTTCGGTGTCATAAGAACCCATAAGCAGGCATTGTAAACATAATCCTCTTGTAACCTCCATATATTTTGTATCTATATTTCTTGGAAGAAACCTCCTCAACAGCTCACAGGAATACTTCCTCATTCGTAAATACAGATAATCGAGTGAGCGAAATCCAATGGTTTTTTGATTTAGCAGAAAATGTGTCTCCTTCATTAAGCCACCAAAGTCCTTACTTGCCATATAAACCCGAACTGCCTTTAAATAAACACATTATAGAATCTATATCTTTCATTTTCAAATCATTAAAATAAATTGTCAATAACTATTGTAATATTTGTTTTCATGATAAAAAGCCTTGTGCTATAGCAAAAATAGCATCAGCATCTAAATCTTTATATTGAAAAGCGTACATCAAATATTTTAGAGTATTTTCATCAAGATGTTTTTTTTTATTATTGCTTTCTGCAACAAAAAAAAGTATTCTTGTAAAAAAACTAAATGCGATTTTAGTGTTTAGCTTTGAATTCGTTATTGAATCGTGCTTGAAAGGCATTAGTTTTAAAATCCAATAGCAAATTATTGAACACTCTTTAAGCTCACAAATCTGGACTTGGTGGAATACGCTAAAATAACTCCTTTTTTCTTCAACAAACTTAGCTATTTCATAGAAGGTATCATATTCAATAGTGATATCTATTAACTCATGCTCATTAAAAATACCTACCATCGATTTCTTTATAGCAGCTATCAAACCCTCTACTATACTTTTCATTTTTGAATGATCAATTAGTTTATTCTCCATATTTTTTAGTAATCCTTAATAGTATTTAAAACCTTTTTATACTCAGAATGTTTTGGATCTTTAATCTTTGCACACAGTAGAGTCTTTGTATCATGTTGTGTTCTTGAAGCAAAATGAAAATAGTTATCGTTTTCGTATGAACTTAGGAAATCATCCAATCGTGGAATGCTATTATCAAAAAATGAGATTTCTTGAGTGGATTCATTAAATGTACTAGTTTTTGAATACTTTAATTGTTTTTTTTTGAGTTTAGCAACCTTTGTAATCAAAAATAAAAAATTACCTAAGAATACTGCTACGAGAACACCTGTCAATGCTGTCAATAAATTATTTATCATTTACTGCTCCTTAATATTTGAGCTCAGAAGTAATTTCAACTTCTCATTAAACAATATAGTTCTGTATATAACTGAATTAGTAACAGAAATAATAAAACAAGTAAAAGTTACCAGTCTTAGCTTCTCCAAGTTTATCTTTTCGGGAGCTAATATTTGAACACAATATGCTGTAATAACGATTACAATTATCAAGATTGGAATAAGCCAGATAAGCCAAAATTCGACATTTTTATGGAATCTTATTTCAAGAAATAGATACTCTATGATAGAAAAAGTGACAAAACTCGAGCAAAAGAATAAAATAACCCCATCAATTAAAAATTTATCTATGTTAAATGAAAAATCTGAAAAGAAAGATATTAAATACAATATTGCCAGCTGTGCTAATCCACAAACAACGCAGAAAGCATTCCAACCCAAAGCTTTCAATAAATCTTTAATTAAACCCATATATTTTATTTTCTTTCCTTTGCAAGTTTTTGAAACATTTGATTGCGAAAGTATAAATATTCTGTCGCCTCACGTATAAAATTTCGAAAATCCCTTGCTGACATTTCAGGTATTTTTATATTTACCTGCTCTCGTTCTAATCCGTTTTTAAAATCCATACATCAAGCTCCCACCATATTTAATGTTAAATATTTTTGGAAATCAGAAATCACGAATCGTAATCCTTGATAGCATAGACACAGATCCTTTATTAGCGAAGATCCATTCCTTTGAGCGATTCTTCCATCCTCATAGGACTTACGTATATTCATCAGTTCCAGCATTAATAGCCTCCAATAATCTCAACTTAATCAACTTGATTATAAAATTTTATTTCATTAAATCCTTAAATACCAATCATTTTTAATATATCTAACTATAAAGCAATAGGTTAAAACCCAGTAATGAAACATTTAAATAAAATAAAGTCTTTTTGTCAAGTTATTTTTTGCTTTTCCTAAAATACATAAAAATTCCCATACCTAATTCCTTATATTTTCAAACTATTTAATGGTCTTAAGCGAGGCAAGGGGGATAATAAAACCTTGCAAAAAGACCTCTAAAGATAAAGGTCTTTATAACTAAATAGGGAAGTAGAATAATTTTATATCCCTTTATTTAGAATAGACTAAATCATCAAATACTCCTTTGCCATCATCACCACGCAACGAAAAAATGCTATGACAAAAATGTACGGCAGAATCTGCTGCTATTTTTTGCCACGCCTCCTTCTTAGAATTTTGCTTGTTATGTCCCCAATCGCATATTGCTTTAACGATAATCCATTCAGAAACGCCACATAACCGACATTGTGAATAGATACCATATGCCTCCATTTCACCTCCGATGGGTTTATGAACGGAAAAATCGCTCAAAAGTTTTGTTCTAAAAGCATAGTCATCAATCAATGCTGACCCTGTTAATATTGAACCATCAAAAACTTTATACATTTCATGCTCGCTTGCTCCTAATGGGTATTCCCATTTCTGAAATCCATGACTCAATGCACGAAATCCATTATACAATTGGAATCCTACTTCTTTAGGTGATTCTGTATAATGCGTAATGCCTTGCCTTTCTTGTCTAGAATCATAATTTAAAATGGTTTTTGAAATTAAGACATCCCCAATTTTTTGTGTGCATTCATCTGCTCCAAAAGCAATCCCGACCATGATAACAGCGACTGGAGATATATCTTTTATTATTTCCCCGAAAAGCAAAGTAGCATCAGCATTTGAAGTTCCCTGCGATGGCATATGAAACCATGCAGAATAATACCTTCCAAATTCACCAAGAGCACAAGGACTACCTTTAATATATTTGACGCCCAAAAATATAAATTTCTTCTCAAAAGCAATTTTTTCATTTTCATTTGCAGTTACAAAAAGAAAATATATGTCTTTAGGAACTTCAATCGCATATTGTTTGGTTGTTGTGTCTAAAGGTATGTGTTTTCCGATTGCAGGACAAAAATAAGATTGATTTTTTTGTGTATGCACTTTTATGTCCTCTTCCAGTAGCATTATTGGTTTGTCTTTTTCATTAAATTTGCGAATTACATCTGTTTGCAGTGTTTCAGGTAGAAGCACTTCATACCACAGCTTTGGGTTTATCGCTTTATAACTATCAAAAACATTATGTAGTGTTTCTCTTAATTCTCCTAAATATTTTGTTTTTCCTGAGCCACTGACACAAACCGTAATGCTCCGCCCATTTTCATCGATAAGTGCAATGGCGTTATGCTTAGAGGACTTTAAGGCTGCACCTGTTCGCCATAATAATTTCTCATCATATATTTCATTAAATTCACTGCGATGAACGATAACTCGTGATGTTATATTCGGAGGTAATGATTTATCAACAATAAAACTCATTGTTAAGCGTTCAGAAGGGATATCGAAAACAGGTAATTCATCAGGTTCGTCTTTAGGTAGTATGATAGGTATAAATATTTGATTATGAGCCTTAAAAAAAGCTAGTTCATATATTTTCATAAGTCTAAATAAATAGGCAACTTTATCTCGTGGGTATTTATACCTTTCATCTGATTTTAATATTTCAACGCCATCTTTTACAGTAAGAATATGCCTATTACTATTAAAACCGCCATTGATTATTTTATAAATGCCATTTGTAATCCAATCTGGATTAAGCACGAGCGTATTAAAATCTTCCATTTCCTCATTGTTGTACCATAAGCAAATACCAAGTGTATGCAAATCTTCCAATATACCTGTTACGCGTTCCGAAGAAGCCCCGTTTTTCGTTGCTATTTCGTCAAATTTTTCAAGAGTTATATGCGGTACTTTTGTGTTGTTAAAAAAAATACGCAAATCATTCTTAACTTTATATGTTTCTGATGAAATAAGTTGATTATTCCACGATGGATTATTGCGAACAATATTCATAACATCTTTGCGGAATTTTTCTAATGCGGTTTTATCTTCATTTGCAATGTCCACACGATAATATCCAACAATAAAAGGATAATCTTTTTTCAGAGTCCTTTCTGCAATATCTGCACGATTGTTATCTTTCTCGTTTATCAAGAAGAATATGGGCGGATTGTCGCCATATATACGAATTTGTTCAAGCCAATAAACAGGATCATTATCACGTTCTATACGCCCATTATAGACATAAATATAAACACACCTTGCAGACATAAAGCAACGATGTGCAGAGTGTGTTATCGAATGTCCTGCAAAATCCCAGATGTGAGTATTCATATCATTGCTATCGTTGTCTGTGAATGTCCAAATATATCTTATAACACCTTCTGTACTTTCACCCTCCTTTGGCATTTCAGCATCTACATCAATTAATCTTCGAGCGATGCTCGTTTTCCCTGCTCCTTTTTCGCCCAAAATAATAATACGTGCTTCATTAAGTCGTTTTGTATCTTCGCCTAAACGCAAAAGATACTTTCCAACAGTAGCCGCTCCTTGGTCTTTATGCTCATCAGGTACATTAAAACGGCGATCAAGTTCTTTCCTGTCAATTACAAATCTGTTTTTAAACAGGTTCTCATATAGGTTAGCCCAATATTCGCAACCAATAGCTCTTAAATTTTCAAGAAAATCGTCCCATATATTGCCATATACACTTGTATCATTATTAAACATACCTATATTTCCTGTTGTTATAATGTTTATATCGTCAAGCACTATATTCTTAAAATTTTCCATCTGATATGAATCATCTTTTGCACAACAAATAAAAGCAGTTGCAACATCTGCGTAAAAAGATTGAGCAGCTTTCGCAAAAAGTGTGGAATTACGGACAGTGAATGCTGCTGCTTGTATTGCAAATCGTACAGCGTTCAAGTTCTTATTAACGAAAATATTGGTAGCGGCATTTGCATCACGAATTGCTTTATATCCAATGTCACAAACATCCGCATTTCGATTAGGCGATTCTAAATACATTGTTGTAAAATCAATGGCTCTAAATACTGCGAATAAATGTCGCTGTCTTTCTTGATTATTCCAATATGTAAATTCTTTGTCCAAACCTAAAAATGGTAAAGCACGTACAGCGCTAAGCCACGAAAAAAACTCCGCTGATTGTCGATTTTTGAAATTCATCTTATCTAGAATTGTTGAATAAAAATCATCTATTTGCTGATTTTTTAGTAACTCTGGTTTAAACACATTATTTATTTTATGTTGAAGTTCGTCAATAATTATATTGTGGTTATTAAGAATATCCAAATTTGTGTCAATATTTTGTACTTTCTTTTCATTTTGTGGAGAATTCTTTGTTGTAGAATCAATAAAATATGCTGACAAATGTTCTGATAATACATCTTCTAATTTTTTCTCATCTGGAGCAGTGAAGTAATAACAATCATGTTTATGCCTTTCTTTAAATTCTTGTATTTTATCGTATTGTTCTTTATCTAATTTTGACGGAGTAACTCGTTTGTCTAGGAAATAAAGAAAAACTTGCTTGCCATCCTTTATCATTTCTTCAATTTCTTCTTCTGTTCCTGAACCATATGTCGAAGTTTCAGTACCAAATTTACACCAAAAAACAGCAACGGCTATGTCTGCCTTGTCGACTAATTGCTTATTCAACATCAGCTGAGGATGACCACCAAATTGAGGATAAGAATTCTTTTTCCAGCTTATTGTGCGTAAAACAACATTATTTTCTTTACCATATGAATTATTAAATTTGTCTACTGCTCTTTCTATATTTTTGACAAAAGATAAAACATCATCTGGACAGGAAATCATTATATCAAAAACAGTTGCATTTTTGGGCATATATTCTCCTTTTAACAAATTTATTCATCTTTGTAATATGATTTGTATATTACTTTAGATTGTGTTTTCGAGCTCAGTTTATTAAATTTGAGTTCCAAGCATCTTTCATTACGTTTATGTGAACCAAAATGTAATCTAGCTAAAGTGAGTTTATTCGAACCGATGCTTCCTTTAAAAATATAAATACATCTCTTCTGCGAACGAATTGTAACTCCATTCAAAACAATAACATCCTCAAAGGATTCATGAACTTTCATTAGCTCCAGCATCAACAGCCTCCATAACCTTAACATTAATCAACTTGATTTTGAAGCTTCTATCTCATAAAAACTTCAAATATCAATCATTTTCAACAAATCAAAACTCAAGTCATAGGCCAAAACCTAGCAATTAAGCAATTATTTTTAACAAGGTATTTTTGTCAAGAACTTTTTTAGGGGTTCAAAAAAAATATTTGCCCTGATTAAAAATCTCAAACTATTATTCGTATTTTACACAATCTTTTTCGCCTAAATCCCACCAATAAACAAATTTCAAAACAAACCCTTTTCACAACAGCATTTTTGACTTATAAATGCCTATAAAAAACTATAAAAAATATTGAAAAAAATAAAATAATATGTAATATTTGTTGTCTTTAGTTGTTGTTTTTTTTAGAGGTATTTTTTATGTATGAAATTAAAGATTTATTGAAAAAAATAATCAACACTGGATACAAGGTGAAAATAAATCATCGAGTAGTAAATGGACAGCACATTTTATTTTTCAATTACAGAAAAGTAGAAGATGGCAAAATGATTCAAATGTCAAAAAGAATTGCTAAGCTCACAGGTAAAAACAAAAGAGAGGACATTGAGATAATAAACGAGGTTATCATCGAGAGGGTAGAATTTGAAAAGAATCTTGAAAAAGAATTTGAAAAACCAAAAGACAAAAATTTAAGTTTTTTAGATTTTATAGACAGCCACAGTGATAGATACAAAATAAAAGGGACAGGACAAAACTACAAATCTATGAAAAAACATATAATCGCTTTTTCAGGTGAGGACACTTTACTATCTGATATTGACAAGCAGTATTGTTTAAAATTTATGGACTTCATAGTAAAAGCAGTCCCAAAGTCTTATTCCCTATATTTCACTTGTTTCAAGTCTTTAATTAATAGAGCTATTGATGAGGAACTTATTCAAGATGCTACCTACCTTAGAAAATTGAATATAAAACCTTATAAAAGCAAAAGAAATTATCTGACAGAAGCTGAAATTATAGCTATATATAATCTCGAAACAGAGCATGAAAATATCAAAAATGCTTTTATATTTAGCTGTTATACTGGACTGCGATTTTCTGATTTATCTGCTTTAAGATTTAGTGACATCATAGACAACAGGGTTTACATCAAACAACAAAAAACAGGAAATGTCATCGCCTTAAAACTTCATAAAACAGCTTTGGAAATCATAGAGAAACAGAGGATAAAACAAAAAGACAAGGTCTTTAAAATACCAAGTTATTGTTGTTGGAATAGAAAGGTAAAAGAAATCATAAAACAAGTAGGCATCACACGACATATTACAGGACATTGTGCAAGGCATTCATTCGGAACACTCTGTGCCAGAAAAAACATAAATCCTTTAGTGATTCAACAGATGATGGGACATGGAGACTTAAAAACTACTATGGAATATATAAACATCTCTGGTGAGCAACTCGATGAAGCTATAGACAAACTAAGTAATTGAGAAAAAAGTAATATAAAAAAAGCCCCGATTGGGGCTTTTCATTCTATTCTTTGATTCAAGTTAACTTTTTTAATTTTTCTTCTCTACTTTTTCTGTGTTCTGTTTTAAATTTTTTCCATTTTTTAATAAATTCTTTATCAGGTTCAAATACTAAATTATTTTCTTGACCTAAATCAGGGCGAGGTTCGTAGTGACCATTAAAATAAAGTTCTTCTGGGATTCCTTTAGATGTTGGGAATGCTTTGCAAAAATCACCTTTAAACCATAAAGATTTATCATCTCTAATAAAATGAATACAAGCACCACAGCTTTTATCAAAATCTACATTAGGTGGTTCTTTTGACATTTTCAGCCTCCTATTATTTTTTGTATTTCATCAAATACTTTTTTTGAACCTTCCTGAGCATTTGCATATCCGCTCACCATAACATCCGCAAAAGACTCAGCAATATATTCATTTATATCTTTAGAACCTCTTTCACTTACAAAAAAATTTTTCCTGTCAATTTTGTCAAGGAATTTCTCATTTTTCGTTAATTGATGTTGTAAAACTATGACATGACCTATTTCATGATAAAGAGTATGTAATGCATCGGGATTGTTACCAGACCAATGCCCTTTTTCTTGATAATACAACACCCTACTCAACATATTATCATAATTATTGTGGTGTTTTTCATTTAATACAAGGGCTATCTTAGTTTCATGCGGTGCAAGTAGTTTTGTTAATCCAGGTGTTTTGTCTGTTAGTGCTTCTGTTATCTCTTTTATATAGTGTTCTTCTGTATATGTGCCTATAAATCTGACATCATGCAGTTTATATTTTTTTATCAAATTAGGCAATTCATCTATTATTTTTTTTGCTATTTTGGGGTCAATGTTCTTTAGACTACAGATTGTCGCTTCATCAACTAATCCTTGCAATTTTTCTTTCAATTCTTTTTCAAGATTTTTATTCGCATATTTTTTTATATGTTCTGGTAAAGGGAAACTTGCATTTTCGTAGATTTTTTGTATATTTAGATATTTTGGATTTTTTTCAAGAAATTTGTCAAGCGAATTCTGGGGGGAAAAATTGAACCCATTACCTGGCACTCTTTTTGAAGGTTTCAATCCCGATTTTTTTAGACATTCTGAGCCATCATCTATTTTTAGTCCTCTCTCTGCTACTTCATCACGAGACAAAGAAATCACTGTAGAACGACAATTAAAATGATTGGGTGGAAAATATTCATCCCAGAAAGGGTCATCTTTAGGAAAAACTTTTCCATTGAGATACTCGCAAAGTTCAGACTCACGCCCATCGATTATAGAAGCATACTCCCAATATTCATCGTCACCTTCTTTTAGTTCAGCGAGCCAACCTGCTTGGTAAGCTGTTTGAGTATTGGTTCGAATCACTACGCAAATTTTCGGAACGCATACATGCGTTCCCTACGGTGCAAATTTTCGGAACGCATACATGCGTTCCCTACGGTGTATCAAGATGCCAATTTTCAAGCGGATTTTCCCCACGCTGCCGACATACTTCATGGATCACATTGGACAGCTTCTGTGGATCAAATACATCACCCATCTGTTTTACATATTCTTTTTTGATGTCGTCAAGAGTATGGGTGCTGTAATAAGAATCCGTTAAGAATCCGTTAAGAAGACCTTAAAGAAGACGATAATCCCCGCCATTAAAAAGCAGATATGTATATATGTCTAAAATAATCTTGACAAAAAGTAAAAATAAATATATAATGTGAACCGAAAATCAATTGAAATCCCTGAACATCAATGTCCCGAAACGAAAAAAAAGAATGGCATTCGGATTTAAATTTCAAAAGATTTTGAGGTATGAGACCCTCTTTTAGAAAAGGAGAAATCATGGCAAAAAAAGTAATAACCATGAGCGATCTGATTGTAAGCCAATCAGGCAAGTCCAGTAATGGCAAATATGTATTTATGGCTCTTAAAAACCGAAGTTTTTCGATAAAACGTAAGCATACCCCAGTAGCAATAACAGGATTTCATGAAGAAGGTAAAGCAAGACTGAGAGCCGCTAGTGAAATATGGAGAACAGTACCAGTAGGCTTTAAGTCAGATCTGAAAAGATATGTAAAAAACTATAATGAGCAGATCCAAATAAAGAAAGAGTATACAGGTAATGTAACGATCTTTAGTATATTTATAAAGATCCATTACAGCCATACCCTAATCACGACACTAGCAGAATTATCAACTCAAAAAGGTAATACAATCACTGAGATGATCCAAAAAGGAGTATTACCTTCCGTAAAAGGTGGCACCTTTAGCCAAAAACTAATCGCCTAAAGGAGAAAAGCAATGGCCCGAATAAGAATGTTTCGAGATTTAGTAGAAAGCAAATCCGGACTAAGTACTCAAAGAGAATTAATATTTGTTACCCCTGGTAATAAAAACTTCTCTTATACTCGCCGACTACCAAGAACAAGAAGAAAAACAGATCATCAAACGCTAATAGGTAATAAAATGAAAGCAGCCTCAGCGCTATGGAAATCCTTATCTGAAGGGTTTAAAAATGATCTAAAAAGATATGCTCAACTATATAATGTTCAACAACAAAGCGACGACAAACAAGATATAGGGCAATATAATGTATGGGTAATGGCACTATGTAAACATTCAAGTGCAATATATGACCTTGATACATTAGGATCAATATATGGCAACACATTATCAGCATGGATAAGCGCCGGAGCGTTGAAACCAGTATCAAGCACAGTCCCATTTAGTGCACAATTAAATCCATAAGAAAAAATAGAGGGTCTCAACCTATTTTCTCATTTTCTTCGTCATATATAAATAAAATCCCATCATTAAAATCAAATGCTTTTGGCGGCAATATTTTTATTTCAGCGGGTATGTTTTTCTCCCAGATTATTTCAGCAACACTAAACCCTAAAAAAAGAGCTTCATGTAATTCTTGTAAAATCTTGTTTGACAAAACTCTCCATAAATGTTCTTGCACAAATTCATTAACTTTCTCATTTTCGGAGGGTTCAATTGACCATTCAGCTTTTGTAAATATTGACTCTCTATCCTGTTTTTTGGGAGAACGGAGTTCTCTGCTACTTTTTTTGGAGAACGGAGTTCTCTGCTACTCTTTTTGGAGAACGGAGTTCTCTGCTACTCTTTTTGGAGAACGGAGTTCTCTGCTACTCTTTTTGGAGAACGGAGTTCTCTGCTACTTTTTTTGGAGAACGGAGTTCTCTGCTACTTTTTTTGGAGAACGGAGTTCTCTGCTACTTTTTTTGGAGAACGGAGTTCTCTGCTACTTTTTTTGGAGAACGGAGTTCTCTGCTACTTTTTTTGGAGAACGGAGTTCTCTGCTACTTTTTTTGGAGAACGGAGTTCTCTGCTACTTTTTTTGGAGAACGGAGTTCTCTGCTACTTTTTTTGGAGAACGGAGTTCTCTGCTACTTTTTTTGGAGAACGGAGTTCTCTGCTACTCTTTTTAGAGAACGGAGTTCTCTGCTACTCTTTTTAGAGAACGGAGTCCTCCGCTACTATTAATATTTTTAAATTTCTTGGTATAAGCCTATTTAGCGAACCACATCCAAAAGAATTAATCAATTCTGCATCAGCATTGTTATCTAATACCGCCTTCGTTTGTAATTCATCATAATTACCAATGCGTGCAACATTTCTCATAAAGTCTATATTTTGGGGACAAAATTTCTGACACATCATACAGCCAAACAAAGCATTATGCCATTCTAGGTTTACCCAGTCTGGCGAGCCTACATCCATCAAGGTCATCCAGCATAAACATCGGCTTATATCAACTGTATTTTGATTTATATTGAGAGCTTGCGTTGGGCAGTGGTTTACACATTTCAAACATTCGGCACAAGATTTCATGTATCTTAAATGAGCTGTGCCATCATAAAATTCATCATCGCTCGGTAAATCTGTCAAATACATGGCAAACCTACAAAAACTACCCATTCCATCTACATACACTATATTATTCCTTCCATAAACTCCCAGTCCTGTCCTCACTGCAACAGATTTACATGGCAGTTTCTTAGCTTCAGATATATGAAACCCTTCTTTGTTTAATATGGGAGATAAATATTCGAAAATAATCTTTTCCTTATTATGAGCCGCATAATAACCCGGTGATATGTAAATCGTTTTTATTTTATCCTCTATTGCAAAATCCATCGACACAAGAGGAGTCGCATAAGCAACTACAATGACAGACTTAACCTCAAATCCTAAATCATTTGGAGTGAAGATGTCAAAATATCTTTCTACATTGAAACCAAGATTCTCTAAGTCTTGTTTAATCTCTTCAAAATGGTCGAAAGCCATCAACCCTAGCTTATCACCATGTTTGTTTGCTTCTACTTTTAATGAATTTATCATAAATCTATCAACCTCTCTTTGAGGCGGAACGCATACATGCAACCTCTCTTTTTCTTAAATCAACTCAAAGTCATATTTCTCAAACTCTTTTCCATTGATAATAATAGAAATTTGATGCAGACCACGATGTAAAACTCTTGTGGTCACCACACGAAAAGGGTGTTTGCGGGTAATTTTGGTCGTTGATGATTCGGCATATTCTTTTTCACTGATTTTATGGACTTTTTTTGATAAAGTTCCGTTTGCTTTTTGATAATATAGTGCATATTCGAGTCTGATTTTTACTTTTTTATCGTTATTATTCGAGAGTTTAAAATCAAATTCCAATGACTCACCTATTTTTACTCTTGGTGTCAGTATCCTAAAGTCATTGATAGTAAAATCTATTGTAGATTTAAAACCAAATATCCCCATCACCTCTTCATTACCTTGCTTCAACAGAGTTCTACAACCATGTTTGATAACCCAATCAATGTTTTCAGACATACCCTGCCATTTCTTTACTAGATGTATCACTGTTTCTGGGTTATTCTTTGCGATATCGTTTAAATTGTTTGCCACACTCAATCTGACAAATCTCGAAATGTCATCTTTTAGATTTTCTAAAATCGGAATGATAGGAGCTGGATTTGTTTTTAAATTTGGTAAAGCCATTGACCAAGGTAGTCTCGGACGACAACCTTCTGATGAAAGTCGCCTCACTCCCCAATGTTTATGTTTTGACCAGACCAACATCTGTCCCATCATTTTTTGAGGATATTTGATTATAAAAGGACGAACAGTATATTCACAGCTCGTAAATTGCGTGATTTGTTCTATTGCTCTGATAGATGTTTCATAATCATCCAAACCATACAGTTCCACAAAACTGCTCAGTATCCACCCATATTCCCAAGATATGTAAAGGTCGTATCATTTACTTCTGAGAAATCATATTTAGTCTTTAAGTAGTCCAATAATTCATATATTTTCGCAATCGCATCTCTATAATCTTTTGGTAAAAAATCTTTTAGAACTGCTGTAATATGCCAGCATCTTTGCTTAAATTCTTTATTTACCCAATCATCGTCCATCACCTGCAATATAAACTTCTGGGTATCAAGGTCGTTAATGATTAGTTTTAAGTCTTTTAAAAACCTATCAAAAAAATCCTTATTAAACATGTCTTTAATCGCTTCTGCCATTGTTTCTCCTTTATTAAATTATTTTTGAATATTCTAGAGGAATAATGATTTGGTAGAAACTTATACCCAATAATATACAGAAATTCATTTTTTTCTACAAAGCCATAATTCCTACAGAATATTTAATGTAATTGACTTTTTTGGGGTAGACTCATATATGAGGCGGAACGCATACATGAGGCGGAACGCATACATGAGGCGGAACGCATACATGAGGCGGAACGCATACATGCGTTCCCTACGAGTATGTCTACCTTATAAATTCATCTCTTTTTCACTGGTATTCTTAAAATAGTCTTTAGTTTTGAAACATCAGTTTTTCTTGGGTCACTCAGATATAGCTCGTGATGTCTTCTTTCATTAGTCAAATCTATGAGCAAATCATTCTCTTCACAAAAGTTTTCCATTTTTTTTAAAGTCTCAGGTTCACTGTCATAAGAGCCGACATGTAGGCATTGCACACATAACCCTTCTTGGATTTTTATGTATTTTGCAACTTTGGTCTCAATTACTTTTTTAGTAGATACTTCATCACAAGCCCATTGAAACACTTCCTCATTTACAAACTCGGGTAGTCGAATGAGCGAAATCCAATTATATTTTGATTTTACAGAAAATGTTTCTCCTTTATCAAGCCACCAAAGTCCTTCCAGTGGTGGAACTACATAGTCAAAATAGCCTTCTATTGCACGCTTACCCTTTTTGCTCATTTTGATAGCGTATTGTATGCTATAAAGCACACCGAGAGCCTTTTGATACTCTCCATCTTTTTCATTTGGATTACCTTTGCCTTGTAAAGCCACAAAGGTTATTTCAGGCACATCAATAATAACAGGCGTTATCTTTGGCAAATAAAGAGCCTTGAAGTCCTTTTTATAGTCTTTTGTCTCTGACATATAGATTCTCCTCATTTAGAAATATTTCTAAATATGAAACGAAAAAAATAAATCAGTATTTTTTGTCAAGCAAATTTTTATAAAATGAATTTAAGCTACTTTTTAAGCTATCAAATAAGTGTTATCCTATTAACATGGATTAATTCGTCTGTTATAATAATAGTTTCAAGCATTTTATCTGTCATTGACAACCTCCTCAATCCTATCCACTCAACTCCACCCTTATCTCACCTCACACAAATTTAACATCACTATGCAATAAATCCTTTACACATTGTGAACTTCCATTTTCTTTAGCTCAACCAATTTGTAGCGTTTATACTTACCTTTTCATTGTAGCTTTTTTCTTGACTATATTTCATCTCCCATTCTATAATTTAAATATCTTCAAATCCTAGAAAATCCGGAATTTTATTACACTCAATGTCCCTCCCCACTTTATTAAAACAGCACACATCCATCCTCTTTAAACTCTTCTATTTTAGTAAGTAGAAATTCCTTTTCGATATCAAGATATTCTGCAAGACAATCAAGACAATAAAATTGCTTGGTTTCCCTGCTTAATAACTTTTTAGATATACCTATCTCATCCTTCGACAGATTTACTCTACCACAGACATAACAATCTACTTTTTTCATTATATTTGGCTCTCAGATTTTGTGAGTTCTTTGCGTATTTTTAGCTTTGGTATATGTATTTCTTGATATTCTTTATCTAAGAGTCTTAGCTGTAAAAGTATAGTCTCTCTCATTTTTTTTGCTCTATTTAGGCAATATACTTTAAATTCCCTTTCTGTGATATCCAAAGGCTGCTTTACATGAGGGAAAAGTAGTTTTAAATAGGCAGTAGTGAGCTTTTTTATTGCTTCTGTGTTCCTAGTATCGGCACCTTTTGGTACTTCAATGAGTTTATCTACGGTAGCTCTATAACTAATATCTTCTCGTAGGTCATGTAAAATCATGCAAAAGTATTCACTATTTAGAGCCCAACCTGAAATTTTTAGGTCATCGTTCATCCTCGGTATATCCCAACCCTTGATAAAGCCATGAAATCTTTCAATGAATGCTGACTCATGGAAAATAGGAGGCAGCTCTGTAAACATATTCATATAGCCATCTTCGTCCATAATTTCTTTTTTTATATTTCCACAGAGCATTATTCCGCAATCAGCTATCACTTCATAATTACCGATAGTCACGCTCCCTTTTTGCATATATCCTTTGAGAGCAGATTCCATTTCTTCTTTATCTGTAAATTTAATCGTTTGTATCTCATCGAGGGTCACAAAATCATAGATAGTTACTAAGCCTTCAGCACGAGTGTTTAAATCATAAAACATTTTCGCTCTGCTAATCTTTCCACCACTCACGAGCCATCCAAATCTACTCACATTTCCAAATAAGTATGATTTACCTGTTCCTTTTGGGGCAAGTTCTACCATATTTAAATTCTTTTCCACAAATGGTAAGAGCCTAGATAACATAGTTAATTTCTCTTCTTCATTTTGATAGCCATTCGCATTGTAGTCAACTGCCCCCAGCAATACATCAAGCCATTCATTTATAGTAAAATCTTGCCTTGCCTCTTTAAAGTATTCTATGTCAATACTATAAGGACAAAATGGTTTAAATGAAATAAGTTTTATTTTTCCTTTGGTTTTGTCTTCTTCAATAGGTGGTATATAACCAAGCTCTACTACCCCCCATGTTTCACCTTTTAACAAATCATGTTTGCATTTATCCCAAACATGTAGCTCAATTATAGTCTTATTCTTGGATAGTCCAAAATCAGGAAGTGAAAAAGAAACTTGCTGCTTCTCTGTGTCGATATCTATAAGTATCTTAGCGAGGAATTTCACCTGTTCATATTCTATCACAACTCTATTTTTGATAGCCTTCCAATCCTCTTTGCGAGGTAGATTCTTCTTAATAAATTCGAGCAATTCTTTATCTTGAAAATTACCTTCTTCATCTGCAAACTTTTTTAATAACCAATCCCGCATAAAAGAAGGCACACTCAATCCAGAAAGAAAATTGCTGGTTTTGAGGTCTTTGTAAACGACCATGTCTCTGTAGCTATTGCGAAGTTTTTCTATCATATTTATTTCCTTTTATACCAAAATCTGTAAGGTACTGCATTCATGCGTCCCGTAAAACCTTCAGTCATTGCGAGGAACGAAGCTATCCATTCCGTATAAAAAAAACGGGATGCATAAATGCTATCTCCTACAAAACAGGATATTTCACTTTTACCCAAACGGATCATTTGCCTTCATCCCCTTATTTTCTGCAATAAAATCTATTTCTGATAATAATATCTTTTTATCATATAGTTTTAAAATATAATTTCCGACTCTTTTTAGATCAGGGCATAATATCCGGTAGTTTTGATAGCTTGTATCATGCTGAAGAGCTATTTTACCCTCATATCGATCTATGAATACCTCTAAATCATTCACAGGACTCTCAAAGAAAATCTCTATTTCTGCACCCTTCCTGAGATCATATTGGATAGGTAATTCACTTTTTAGTATAACTTTAATTGCTTTCTTTTTCTTCTCAATTAAGATAATGGGGACTATTACTTCTTCGAGAGTAGCACCACCATGAACCTCGACCGCAGTTGATTGGGTGCCACTTAATCTATCATAATTTGCTATGATATGATGCCCCTCGCTTTCTAATATAAAAGGCAATGCTCCAGTAACTTCATTCTTTTTACAAAATCTTGGCTTAATCACAAAATCTTTGTCTATTTTATGTTCTTTTCTGTTCTTATGTAGTAGAGCTAATCGTGAAGCACCATGATCACTCACTAGTAAAAATCTCTTAAATCCTTTGTTTAAGACTTCTTCCGCTTTTTCTACTACACCTCGGATAATTTCTAATTCTCTAGCAAGATAGGTAGGTAATGTAACTTTTTCACGATGTTTTAATTGATCAAGCTCTGGATCTTCAACCCCATTCTTGAGCCAATCACGGAATCTTTCATCTTTTTTAGGGGTAATGGTAGGTATATCGGTTCTGGCTATTTCTACAGAAAATGAAAGTCCTTTGGAAATTGTGATATTTTCTATAAAAGATAAATATTCTAACCCTAATGCATCTAACCAATATAGGTATGTGTCATCGTCTAAGTATGGATTAATCACATCATTTCGATATGGTAATAACCATAAGTCCCTTGATATAGCGAGGTCATCTACTTGTTTTAGAAATTCTTGATCAAGGTAATTAAAAAGTTTTTGCCATTTATATTTATGAAAATAATTTGAGAGCAGGCTTGCTGATAATCCACCAAAATCCTTTGTTAAAAAGTTATATCGAACCATATAAATAGTTAAATCATTGTATATTTCTTTTATTTCTTTTGGTAAGTCATCTATATATTGATTTTCTATTAAAAATCTGATAATTTCCTGTTTTTCAAGAAGGTTTTTATCGGTAAGCTTATATAAACTTTCAAATTTATTTTCTCTATTTTTCTCGATAAATGTGTTTATTTCGGCTTCATTATAATGACCTAATAAAGATTTTCTTTCATTATAAAAAGTTTTGAATTGTGCATCAGAAACAAAAATATCTAGGATGGCATCTCTAAATATAAATTTAAGTTCATCTGCTTTTTCTGTGTTTCTTAATACATAGCAAAGGTAAGAATTTGGTATCATATCAATCAGGTATTTTAATGCAAGAAAATATAACCAAAACATTGGTTTGTTTGGATTTATTGCTTCAGCAAAATTTATTGTATAATCATTACTTATACCGTTATCTTGGAAAATTTCTTCAATCGACTTATTTTCCAGCTTATTACTGATCCATAACCATTGTTCTTCTGTGGCATTATTTGAGGATATACCCCAGCCAGGATATTTTTCTATTATTTTTTCTAAAGGTGACTTTTGTTTTTTGATATGAAGTGTTGAATTATCTACATTCATTTCTGTGAACAATTGCTTATTGTAAATTTCCCCATTCTCAAGCTTTTGCAGTGTATTTTTTATATCATCACCTTTGGCTCCGGTTTCAAAGGATATATTACATTCCGCATCACCAATTATATAAAACCGATGAGCGAGAAATTTTGATTTTTCTTTTTCATGGGTTTTTAAAACATAATCTTTTACACCTCGCAATAGTAGAATGATTTTTTGAGGAAAATCTTTATCCTTATATTTATCTAATACTTTGCTTAATTCATCACCACCTCTTAAAGCAAGATATTCTCCTAATCCGAGGACTACTATTTTACTTTTATTATCACCTTTTCTCAATCTATTTTCAAATTTATCTAGATCTGGCCATCTATTGGGATCCCTACAAAATTCACTAATATTTACGAAATCAAATCCCATCAATATAAACTGATTTTTTACTTCAGAATAGTCTTCATCGCCTACACAAAGGAAAAAAGGTAATTTGTTTTCACTCTCAAGGTAATATTTTACATCATCTTGGTATGATTCATTTTTACTCATCGGTAAGGACTCCCAACCCAATCACCATTTTCTTTTTTATCAGGTTCAGGAAGTATTTTTTTACTTCTTTTTCATCCATTTCTTCAAATCGTGAAAGTATTTTATCGCTTCCCCCTGCAAAATACTGGGCTTCGGCTTCTTGCTTGACTCTTTTTTCTATCTTTTTGTTTTGAAACCATTCATAACAAGGGATATGCAGATTATCGAGTTTATCTTTTAGGTTTTCTATATCTTTTATTAAGTGATGGTATTCTCCGATGATATGATCAATAAAGGCTTGATCTCTTTTCGCGGGGTCTGTAATAGTCTCAAACAAAGAAGATACTTCGAGATATTTTAATGCCTTCTCTATTTCTTGGTCACTACCAATATTTTTGTATAGTTCAAATACTTGCTTAGCCGTGTCTAATTCGTCTTCTGGTATACAGCAAAGAATGGGTATCCTATTAGAATCGGACCATTTAAATGGGTTTATTGTATCCGTTTTTTCTTTCCATAAATGAAGTAGTGAGGTCCGTAGTCCTGATTTTCGTTTTTCATCTGCTTTATCTCTAACTTCTGTATTACTTGCTGTTTCGCTTAGTGCAAAAAGTCCACTAGTGGCTAGTTCGATTCTGATAGTTTCTACTTCATCCTCTCTTAAATTCTCAAGATAGGGTGAATACATATCTTTAAAATAACTCAAGGGATTATTAAACAAATCTTTGATTTTAGTGCTATGATATCTTAAGGTATTAAATAATGTCTGTATATTATCTTTGAGTATATCAGTGGAAGGGCTATTGTGGATATTTAATAAAGTGCCTATGATATTCTTGAATGGCTCAAAGGTGTTTTCAAGTTTTTCATGCGAGATTCCTAGTGTTTTCAAAGATTCTTGCCATTTTTGAAATGCAGTGAATAAATTTTTTAAGGAGGTATTAAATATTTGATTCGTTTCTTTGATAATTTGATATTCGAGAAGCATGGTCGCTAAAGCCTCTTCACCCATTTCTTTGTCCCATTTTGTAGAGTGCTTTTCCGCAAATTTACTAGCAATATCCTGCCATACATCATCTTCATTCTTATGTATGCTTGCTGCTAAGACCCAGATATTACTAAAATTGGACATCGGGAAGTATTTTTTTAAGCCTTCCTTGCATTTTTCTGTTTTTAAAAGTGGCTTTAAATTGTTAGCAACTGTGTTATCTTCAAGAGCCATTTTTCCTATTTCTATCGCTATTGGGAGCTGGTTACCTCCTGATTCTTGAATTAAATCTATGAAATATTGTATTTTTGTATATATATCTTCATTGCAAATTTCACTAAGAGACCAGATAGGTAGCTGTAGTTTTTTCATCTCTTGTTCTATCCGATATGCCATCTTATCTACAAAAGCTATAGTTTTCTTTGGAATATCAAAAATAGAACAGCTGATATCATAAAAAGCTTCTTCCTCTCTTGATATCTTTGCCATTGTAGTATCTTCATTTTTACTAATGAAATAGCCACTAACCATTGATATAAGTTTTTCGGCTGACATTGTTTCTGGATGTCCATTTTGATCTATGTGTCTGTAGCTCGGGTTTACATAATCCTTGAGTAGAAAAGCTGTGAGAAAAATCGATAAATCACATCTGGGGAAACCATAATTTGTTTCAAGCTCTTCGTATATCTCACTAAATGATACCTTGTTATTATTTCTTAACTTTTCTATGATAAATTTATCTAATTCTTTTTTTATAATGGTGATAGGCTCTTTTTGGTGATAGGGATTTTCCCAAAACTTAGGATCTTTCCATACACTGATAGGGAATAGTTTTGTTATTTCCTTTTCATTGATACTTCCTTTAGTGGTTGGGCCTACTCCAGTGAACGCAGCATTAGCTGGTGACCCTATCTTTAAAGTAGTCCCCGATACCCCCTTAAAATCAAAAACATGTTTAAATTTCTTACCTACGAATGCTTTTAGTTTGCTTTCTAATTCAAATTTATTCTTTATAGTTTCCGATTCTCCTGTGGGTGAATAAACAATAAATTTTCCCTCATTGATACTATTTTTCCAGTCTGTAAGCTTACCCTCTGCTTTTTTCTTATTATCACCGGCTATTGCGTCATTTTTGCCTTGATAATATGCAGTACTTGCGTCATATTTTAAAAATTCTGCATACTCTTTTTCAAAAAAATAAGTCTCTGTAGCATCTATAAATGTTATAAATGAGTATTCTTTTATTGGTATATTCTCTTTCATTTTAAGTCGCAAGGTTTCAGATTCTTTTTTATCTCTAGCAATAGCTATCACTGCTTTAAACTGCCAAACTGGATCTGACTTTATTGCTCTGATTTTATTCATAAAATTATCTGTGGTTACTGTAGTAATCTCATAGCGTAAATTAAGGGCAGAATCGGTAAGAGTTAAAAGATTATCAAAATCTCTGTTCAGCATTTTAGATGGTGTTTTGTCATAGATTTTTTCTAGTTCATCTTGTTTATCTTTTATTTCTTTTTGATCGCCTTTAAAAATAGGCATTTTGTAGATTGATTTACCATCTGCATATTGCTCACTGATAATAATCTCATTTCTCATAAGTGCATGAGCAATTTTTGAAGTATTATTTTCAATATCTGTCCCTTGAAATACATATTTGAGATTTTTATCTGAAGCTCTAAACAGCTCCATACTATGCTGATATTGTTCATTTAGAGCTTGCATGATTAAAATAGCCTTTAGCACTTTCTTTTCTTCGTCATCGCATTTTCTTTCATTTTGATAAAATGTTTTTAATACTTCGCTGGTTTGGTCTAATAATCCATCGCTCTGACTAAAGAAGTCCCAGAGTAAATCTACAGTAAGCAATGGGTACTCATCTTCCGGGCTAAATTCTTTGATAAACCACTGAAAAGAATGCACTTTGTCCGCATATTGTGATTTTATGAAATCGAACATGCTTCTTTCGTTCTGTTGAAATTTTTCTGTGATATATTTTAAAGTATAAACAGCCATTGGATGCAAAGGTAAAATATTTTTAAATATCTGTTCATCGGTCAATTTCGTTTCACTCATAACAGCTTTTCGTGATTCATGAAGTGATTTATGTAGAGTATCGACTTTATCGATCCATAATCCTTTTTTTAGATCATTCACTTTGATAGCCTCACCGATAAGTAAAAATGCTACATGCTCAGGGATTTCCATTTTTATCGGCATAAATCTTTTTTCCACTCTTTTGATATACATATTATCTGAAGAATAATTATGCCCCCAACCTTGGGTAACAGGAACTAAATAAAATGGTTGGGAATTAAACAATTGGACAAGTGATTCAAATTGATCTATCGTGCTTGAGTTATTATTTAAATAAGCAGTAAATTCATCCCATAAAAAGACTATCTTTATTTTATTTACATCAATTACTTCTGTGATCCAATCTTTGAGGGTTTCTATATTAAATTTGATACCGGCATTAGGATGATCTTTGTTTAGATTTATCAAGTTTTTAAGTAGGGACTCAATAGGCTCATTGCTTTTTAAATCCTCTAACACTTCAGCTGCACTTACCTGAGTAAAATTATCTTTATAAGGATGCTGAGATAAAATATTATCGAGCCACAAGCTATTTGCAGTATTTTTCTCTATCCAGGCACTCCAGCTACCTCGTAGAGATTCACCCCCGACGAATAATTCTTGGTTTTCTAAAGCTTCCCGAATAGCACTATAAATTTCAAAAGCCAATTCAACAGGTGATGAAAGACCACCAGAGCCTTGGCGATAAACTGTGATTATTTTATTATTCTTTCTTAGTCCTATGTATTGTTTCAGTAACCCAAGTTCATCTTTTAAAGCATCAAATTTATTCCAATAGTTTTTGAGTTCCTCTTCACCTATCTCTAATATCCTCTTTAAGGCATATACACAGCGGGACTTACCTGTACCAAAAGAACCTTCTATTCGCATTGACCTTGCTTCTTTACCATCAAGGATGTGAGCCATAACCTTGAGCATGTCTATAAAAACTTCATGCGGATAAGTCTTTTCCCAATACTCTGGGTCACTGTCTGCAGTCTCTCTCGAAAAAGCTGGGAAATACTTCTCGTCTATGTCGAAATATTCGTGGTATTTGGTCATTTTACATTAACTCCTTTTACCATTATTATTCTTTTTTCATACATTTTTATTTGTCGCACAAGTTGTGCGACTATAATAATATCATTTTGTCCCACAGGTTGTGGGACAAATTTTTGGCTTACTCACCCCAGTACAATTGTCTCTCTTGTTTGGATTTCAAGGTCACAATTTGTGACCTTGAAATTATAGGTTGTGCACTTGAACACCGCTAATAGTAAAAATTAGACTATCGATTTTGTCTTGCGACATGATTACCTCGTTTTTCATTCTGATTTGTAGAATGACTCTAAATTACCCGATTTAATAAGCTCATCTAGTTCCTTAGCTTTTTCATTGATGTAGTTTATATATTCTTCACTTGTCATTGTAGCTCTTATTTTATTTCCTTGTTCACATAATTCGTCCCTATATTTATCGGGATTGTATCCAGGAATTAATTTAATCTTCTTTTTTCCCATTTGGTTTTAATGCCTCATCTTCATTTTCATATTTTTTGAACAAAGGTGATCTTCTTACCATCTCATTTCTAAGCATCATAAATTCACGATATGACATTGTTCCTTGGTTTTTGAAAGATAGTTCGCATAGTTCATCTCTATACTTATCTGGGTCATAACCTGGATTTAATTTAATTTCCTTTTTTCCCACTCGGTTTCAATGCCTCATCTTCATTTTCGAATTTTGTAAACAATGGTGATTTTCGAGCCTCTTCATTAATGTATTGAATATATTCGTGAGATGACATTGTTTCTCTTATTCTTCTACCTTGTTCACAGAGTTTATCCCTATATTTATCAGGGTCATAACCGGGTTTCAGTTCGATTTCTTTACTCATTTTACATTATCTCCTCTGGTTTTTTTATATCAATGATTTGATATCCATTTTCGATATTTACTTTATTAAACAACGGTATTGTGATTTCGTTTACAATATGTGTTAAATTCCAGCTAACTAAAATATCAACTTTTAAAACTGTAGCAATGGCGATATGTAATGCATCATCTTTATAGGATTCTACAATTATTTTTCTTTCCATGTATTTTTCAGCTAACTTATTCATTTCATCTGTAGTTTGATAAACTATATATTGTATAGTTGTTAAATTATTAGTAACTTCAATAGGTGTTTTATCTCTATTCAATTCTGTTAATGTATGTGCTGATATTATCGGAATAAAATCCCCAGCACGAATCATGTCAAAAAATCTCATTAAATCATGATGAAATCTCTGCCTGCCATAGCCACTAATCACTGAAGTCTCTATATATACCTTTAATGCTCGTTTATTCATATTTATTCTCATCTTTAATATCATCCCAAAACAACTGGAGCACATCCTCTGATGTCCTTTCACTCGATAAAGTTATGTTTTCTAATCCAGATGTCTCTATAAAAGAAATAAAATCACGATAATTCACAGACAACATATTTAATATCAAACGCATCTCCTCACGCTCGATACCAAAAATACGAGTAGGACTAATGCCAGCACGCTCTATATTATCATCTAATAAAATTGATAATGTAAACTCCTTGTAGTCTCCACATTTCTCAGCAAATTTATATAATCCGTATAAAATTACACGATTATCTGGGACATAACATTTAGTACGGATATATCTGGTGTTTTTTTTACTGCTTATAACTCTGCCAAAGTTTAGTCTTAATCCTAAAGGTGTTTCGGTAAGAATTTCATAAGCTCTACGAATAGGATTCGTATAAAGGGGTTTTACACCTTCAGCTATCAATAATTCATCTATTGTCAATGTTCCGTATTGTTTATCTATATCAAAACTCTTAACATACCATTCAATTTGATGATTATTTGTTACCAAATTAATTAATATTATACCTTGCGAAGTAGCACAATCCCAACCAATTTTTCCTAGTAAATCACATAAAGGTAAAATTTGATTTTTAGTAGCCAATTCTGCATGTTTTAGAACTCTAGTAAAAACATCATATTGTACCGGACCTAATGCGTTGTCTTTGAAAAAATCATTTTTTTTCTCAAAAAAAGCCCTAAACCATTCTGTTTTAGGTGCATGTGTTGACAAGATATTTAAACTCATTTTATTTTTTCCTCCTCCTTCTGGATGTTTTCTTGATTGAAAAATTAAACATCCTTCTGTTATTTCGTGACATTTGCCACATTTTACGCAATTTTTTATATTAATTTTATTATTGTTAAAAGTGATTGCCTTGTATAAACAATTTGCTTCACATGTTCGACAACCTTGACAGAAAGATGATTTTTTTATGGCTTGACGAAATAATTTGCCTATTGTTGGATTATCTTTAATATAATCTCTGCTTACTTTAGCTAAAATCCCTGTCGATGTTTTTTCCAAATTATATAATGATTTGTCAATTGGTACAGTTTTAACCCATTCTTGGATATCTGAAAAAGGTTGATTAGTTTCAATAACCAAGAAGGCTCCATCAATTCTTTCTTGATATCGTGATGGATTATCTGCAAGGTCGCGTCCATTACTTCGAGCTGTCCAACCTCCACTTAAAAAAGCGTGTATATCAAGAATCTCTCTCTCGTGCGATTTTTTAATCTTTTCCATATATATACTATGTAAAGCACCATAGTTTATATGTAGAATATATCCAGCTTTATCGACTCCCATTGGACAACAAACACATCCTGCTCTTTTATTACCTTTTTTATATGCTTCATTTATGCCGATATTGTTTGAATACATATAAAGCCATATTTCAGACGATTCCCATTCAATAAGAGAATTATGGCTATATTGTCCTTTTTGTTTAGTATCAAATCCTTCATATCCATATTCTGATCTATTAATACTTTCATATTTCCTCACTCCTACAAAAGCAAGACCTTTATAGTCAGTTTTCCCAGTAATTTCTCTTAACTTAAGTATTTGTGGGGTAGTTTTATGCACAGAGCAGCACCATCTAAGTGTTCTTGAGGGTGGTCCAAACATTTTCCAAGATTCTTCCGGTGATAGGTGTGATTTAGCAATATAAAATGGAATATCTTCTTTTTTGCACATTTCTTGCGTTTTGGCTACAACATCATAAGTATCTGGAAATTCCATACCTGTATCGCCAAAGACTACTGCGTAGCTGCCTTTGGGTAGTGTCTTTTTTACCAGGTCGAGCAGGACGCAGCTGTCTTTTCCACCAGAGAAGGCTACATGAAAGCAGTCGAGTTTGTTTTTATGTTTTTTATAGACATTCAAGATTTTTTTTGCGGTTTCATTTTCGATAAAGTTCATTACTTCTTGATTTTTTTCTACCATTGTTTTTAGGTCGATGGGTATGAGTTTTGTTTGGAGAACGAAGTTCTCCTCAATTATCAGTTCTGGGGCGTTAAATATATTCCCACCTTTTAGTTTTGCTATCTTCTCACCACGATAGAAATAAACATTTGCTTCAGCCCACATATAAGGAAAATCTGTTTGTTTATCGTAATTCCAAAATTTATTGAATCCTAGTAAATCGAGTTCTGGAGCATAAACTGGTCTTGGTTCTTTAGAAAAAGTGCCAGTGGGCATGAAATTTAATAACAATCCGCCTGTATCAGTGTCGTAAGTATATGAATACATGATTTAAGTTTCCCTCATTTGCTGGATTGTATCGATTATTTCTTTAGCTCTATTTATTTTTTTTGAAGAATAACCTTTTGATTGTAAAAACCACTGGATAGTGTCTTCATTGAGAGCTATCTTTGCTTTTATTACCGCGTCGGTCATAATTTCGAGATAAGTCATTTTACATTTTTTGACCTTAATCACACCTGCATTTTTTGAATTAACATCAGGAGCATCAAAAGAAAATATTTTACTGAACCTACGAACAAAACTCTCTAATAAAAACAGATTCCATTGATAGCCACAATCTGAAAAATGATTTATAGAAATAAAACTTTTCAGAGGCAAGTATTGGTTTATCACAATTTTTCTTATCTCTTCATCTATTTTAATTGTATCAAACCGAATCATTCTGTCTGATACAAAATTTTCAACATTTATTCTCACCATCGTTTTTAAAGCTATATCCAAAGGATGTCTATAATAGTTAAAATTTTTCCCAACGATTTGTTCTTTTAATACTACTAATTCATTCAAAGTGCATTCATCTTTAGATTCACAATAATTTCTTAATATTTCAGATAAATTTGTTCCTTTTTCTTTTGAGGACATGATACTTCCTTTTAAAACATATTTTTCAGCTAAGCATATATTAAAGACAATCCTTTCGATACCCTGTTCCGATATTTCCATATTATTTGATTTAATGATTTCTAAAGGTAATTCATTAAACAAGAAATATCCTTTTGTGTCGACCAGCACTTTTGCCTGATTTTTTATAATTAAAACATCCTCATCGAAGATATTGACTTTTGCAATGTGTATAAACTCGTTTTGAGCATTCAGGATAAAGGCAGAGTTATTTTGTAGAATATCATTTATTAATTTTTGTGGTATGTAAGGCAGTCTGTTTTTTATTTCTGAGATAGATAAGATGGTCTCTTCACCCCAAATCCTTTCTATTTCAGAAATTATGGATATAACAGCATCTCCATTTTCGGATAGTTCCTCTTTACATGAGGATTTTTCGATGGCATAAATGCCGTCGAAACCTATATGAAAGTATAAATCAGGTAAATATTCGAAAAATATCTTTCTCAATAAATCTACATTAATATGGTATTTATGTAGCTCCAGAAAATGGACATCATAAAACTCTTTAATATAAATAATTTTACCACCTTTATTAAAAAATGAAAGCGCTAGGTTTAAAATTATATCCTTAATCTCAGCAGGAATATAATGAACCCTATCATTTACTACAAGAGCATCACTTATGATTAATTTTCTTAAATCCTCATCTGTTTGAATAAAATCTATATGAAATGTAGAAGAAAAATCATTTTTGAATCTCTTCAAAACATTGTCATCGTTTATTTTTAAGCCGTTTTTAAAATTATTAAAGAGAATATGGTTTATTTGCTTCATAATAGAAAAATCAGATGTTTTATTATCAAGACAGTCCTCTGTAAGAAATGATGACCTTGATGAAAGCAAAGGTTGTCCCGTAGCTATTTCTATTTGAGTAAAATGATATTGAGTCTCAAAAATATTCTCTTTTTTCATAGATACAAGTTTTTTATTTGATTGTATTTTGTCAATCATTTTGTAAAATTGAGATTTATGCTCCTATTTTCTTAATACCGTGTCATTTATGAGTCCAATCTTTATTCTGCTAGAAAATATAACTTGTCAATAGCTTGACTTGCAGGGAACTGATAAATGAGTCCTCTGTAAAAAGTCACTTTTATAAGCATGCTGTAAATACAATTTTAGGAGGAGATAGCGAAAAAATCCCCGTAAATGTCACTTTAAACTTGAATTTTGCATATCTTGCCATCTTTAAGCAAAAAGAGGACAAAATATTTTTTATGGGGGCATATATTTTGCTCATTGGGATAAATTTTAGAGCCATTTGGGCACAGCTCGGCTCTAGTTGTTCGTGATATTTCATAATTCTGAAAAAATTTACCCATAAACATCGGGTATTTGCCCAGATCCGGTGTTTACTTAACCGCCGATAGCGACTCTTCAGATGTGGGTAATGGTAATCAAGCTGGAAAATACTGGCTTCAACATTGTTACGAAGATTCATTTCTGCTCTTGAATGCGTTGCTAACTTTTTGCGTAATAAACTACTATCTATTTCTTCTTGCTTAAAATATCTAGGCTTGCCATCGGGTTTCTTGATCTTCCAACGAGGCGGAGCCGCAGGATTTTTAGTTTCAACTTTTATAATAGGAACTGTTTGATTAGTTGTCAAGCAAGTAGCAATCAAATTGTTATTTTCATCATAATCAAGCTCATATTTAGGTTGTCGGGCAGTAAGCCCACCAATAAATAAATCTATGTCGTGAGCTTCGCAATATTCTTGATTAATAAGGCTATGATAGGCTGCATCAGAGTTTATCGTCTCTATATTTTGGAAAACTACTGCTTGTGAATATTCTACGGCAGGTATTAAAAAATCATTATCTGATTGACTTGCAGACTCCACAATTACATTGACTATTAAGTTCAAAGGATTATCCAGATTGCAGGTTTTGGTTGTGTTGATGGAATATCCTTTAACACTGATGTCACCTTTATCACGAAACGTACAATTCAGTATCGTGAGGAGATTGTATATTACTGGCTTTTAGTTGTTGTTTGAGAAGAAGGTTAACGGTGTCATCAACAACTTCGTAGTGCTGATAAAACACTTGACGAAGAGGCTCAATGGATTCTATGGATTTGTCATGAAAATGATTGATAATTTTATATATTATTGGTCCAAGACGTACTAATTTTGACTCAAGCTCTGATTTGTTGCTGCGATAATTAACTATATTACCAAGTTCATCAAAGATTTCTTGCAAAACAACTCTATCTAAATCAGGCACAAAATAATCTATCTGAAATTTAATATGTTCATATGTATTACAGATAATCTCATGAATCAATTCATATCGATTGTACCAAGCAATGTTACTACCCAACAACTTACTATCCATGCGAATCTTATTGCCATTGATGTTAAAATCAATAACCTGAGACTTGGTTAATTGGGCAAAAACTTTTTCTAATAAATTCTCGTTATGTTCTGATTCCCAGTCAACTATGCGGCGACGAAGTAAATAATAAGTTGAATCTACAGGAGGTGGATCATCAAGATTATGTAAGCCTAATGCACTGCGAATACGAAGATTAAACCCTAACTCCGCTCAATTTAGGTAGTCTATCTTAATTTTTTGGAATAATTTTATTATTTTCAGTGTCATTTCAGCTTTATGCCATTTTCCTCTAATTCTCATTTTGCATATTGCTTTTGACATTTCGATAATGTCCTTTGGCGAGAATTTTGACAAGAGTTCTGCTTGTTTTAGTCGTGTATATAGCTTGTAATATGCTATCATGGCTATAAAGTTTGCAAACAGCC
>WRLO01000036.1 GCA_009777575.1 Candidatus Cloacimonadota bacterium | reverse complement strand
TTTGCCGCCGACTTCCTTCAGATTCCATCTCACGATGGACACCCTTGTCTTAAGCTAACAGTTCCTACTACCAAGCCTGTAATGGACTTACACCATCAAGCTGATGTTCATGTCGGGCACACAAAAAGAGGGAGCTTCAAAAGCTCCCTCCTATTAAAATTCTGAATTCTTAATTCAAAATCTATTTCATTAACACCATTCTGCGAGTTGAGGAAACCCCATCTGCATTCATGCGATAGAAATATACTCCGGAGCTTAAGCCACGACCATTGTCATCCTGTCCATTCCAGATAACTTCATGACGACCGGCCTCGAATACATCATTGACCAAAGTGCGAACTCTTTGTCCTCTGATATTAAAGATATCTATTGATACCATACCTTCATTACGAAGATTGAATCCGATTATGGTTTCTGGGTTGAATGGATTTGGATAATTCACCAATAATTCTGTGCGCATTGCTGGAAGATCTTTATCTGCATCGCTTATAACGCCATTGAAATACAACTCATCTAATTTTAATGAGCTTTGACCGGATACTCCATGATGCCTAAAGGCTACCATGATTGTTTTTCCTATGTATGCACTTAAATCTAATATTCTTTCTTCCCATTCATCAGTTGTCAAGACTTCTGAAAACACGCTAACAAAACTTGTTATATCAGCGTTTGTTTCTGAAATTAGAACATCATATCGCTCAAGATATCTTTCAGGATGAGATGCACCCACATTATACACCATATAAAATTTATCTTCATCTTCTGGTATTACCACGCGTGGCGATACAAGCCAGTTGTCTGGATTCTGTGCATTGTTTCCGATCATTGAAAAACTCACGGCACAACGCTCGAACAAACCACCGGTAGCAGAAATTGCCCAATTTCTATTTTCTGGTGATTGATTAAATACCAACCAGCCTGTTGGGATATTGGGATTATTAAATCCTTCAAAATGAGGAAAATCGGTGATGAATTGTCGTGGAATAACATTCATTGTCATTTCAACTTTTTCTGATTCATTGTTTGCGCCGGGAACAACTGGACTGTAGTATGCAGATACTCCAAATTTACGAAAACCACCATCAATTATGTCCATTATGGTATGAGTTGTTCCTGTAACATTTTGAGCTACTGGAACATCATCCATATAAACATTATAATGCAAGAAATTACGAGTTCCTCGTGTTACTGTTTGTTCTTCTATGCTTGATGGCATGACTGATAAAGTTGAGATATCTGTTCTTTTATTTGAATTGAGCATATCTTGTATGTATTGAGGTAATGGATCATTTTCGTTACCACCGAGCCTTACTATTTGACCGGACGGAGACATTACCCAGCCTGCTATCATTGCGTTACCTATCACTGTTTCCAACCCTGGTACCAAGTTGACTTGGTTGTAGTTGTTATTGATAAATGCCAGATTGCCATACTCTGGAACTGCTTGATCGGGATCCATTCCATAACATATTGAAAAAGTGCCACCTAGTGCTACTGCCATAATACGGATTCTTAATTCCTGACCTTGAGGAATATCTACCCAATTGGTTAAACCTGTTTCGATATTTGTATCCACTGTGCTTGCATCGGTTATGCCCCAAAACTGCTCATGAACCATTGTTCCATGTTCAGTCATGCTCGTTCCACCTGTAAATATTTGGACAGTATATGCGGCACCAGCTGATCCTGAACTACCACCCCACCAATCTACACCTACTAAGCGCCAACCGGCACCTATACCAAAACCTTGAAGGTGACTTGGTGAAAATCTTTGTGCTTTACCAATTGTGTGAAGCTGTGATTGACCGATTCCTGTATATCTTTGATCTGGCCATGGATGGAAAAACGCTCCTGCCCCATCAGGGATTGGGATAAAATAAGTTGGTTCATCCCATGTTAATGTCACATTAGCATCAAGTTGATCTCCATTTAGATTTCTTGGCATAAATGGGAAGATTGTATCACCTACTGGTATACCTATAGCTACTGGTGTTTTTTCTGACCAGCCTTGTGGTAGCTCATATACTGCATCAGCCTGATATTCAATAGGTATTCCATTTACTAATAAATTTTCCGTAAAGGTTAATACGCTTGATGGCAATGTTGCTATTATCTCTGTTCCTTTATAGATTCTATATTGGACAGGAACTCTATCGCCTAATGGTGGTTCCCATGTAAGAGTTACTGAATTCATACCACCTGTCGCTGTAAAATTCTCTGGGGGATTAGTTATGTTGTCGACACTTACTAAACTAATCATCATATCATCTATTCGGACTAGATGCATATCGACTGAATTATAATGTCTAAATGCGAGATAAACAGTTTCCTCGGCATAATTTTCAAGTGTTATCAACCTTTGAGACCAAGGTGCAGTAGCGGATGTGAGTGTTTCTGTGTGAAGGACTTGGAAATTACCTATTGTTGGAGTTGTAGTTGATATCAATACTGAATAGGTATCGCTCGCATAATCTGGACTGGGTGTCCCTACATAGAATGACAAGGTTAAGTCAGCTCCGCCTACATTAGGAGGTAGAGCTATTGAATGTGTGATTAGATAATTATCAGGTGTGAGGGGGAACCAATTAGTCCCATCACTATATGAGGACTCAGAGGCAGCACTACCAGGCGAACCATTGTGGTTTGTAGATGTCCATCTTATCCAGTTTCTACCATCACCATCTGCATCTATCATTGTCCAGCCTGTTGGGGGAAATGTTGTTGAATCAAAGTTTTCTGACCAGCGGAATCCATCTACTACTTCTACCTCTACTGTTATTGGATCTGATTCTCCATCAGCATATACTGCTGTAACATGGAATAAATGGAACCCAGATGGTGTGTTTGCTGCTGAATATGATGTTTCTGTGATTGGAGATGGGGTTAAGAGGGTTGTGCCACGACGAACATTATATCCTAACAAGTTGCGACCACTTTCTTTAGATGGTGGTAATGAAAGTATTACTCCCCCTGTAGGAACATTGGATAGTTCGTAGCTTGATACTGTTGGGGTTATAGGAGTTTCTATTTCTGGTTGTGCTTCAGACATTTGGCTGAGCATTACTCGGCCTGATGATCCCTCTGCCCAACCTCTGATTGCCCAGTTATATGTTAAGCTTGGAGCTACATTTTGTAATGTATTCCATGGGTCTGGTGCAAGATGGATTAAATTTCCAAATCCATTAAATGCCGGACCTTCATCGGCACCCATTGGCACAGATGAGGTGACTACATACTGAATTACTATCCAAAGTTCGCCTGTTGTCGGTATTGGTACTGCGGTATTCAATTCTACTTCTACCCAGCCTTCGATGAGAGGTTGAGTTACCAACTGACTGTGAACAAGAGTTCCTTCGTTGAATGGAGGTGCTGTTCCTCCTGATCCACCAGTAAATATCTGGATAGTGTTAGAGGTTATGGAAGCTAAATATCTTGGCGTAAATGCCACTGTGGTCAATTGACCACCTGCTACTCCCATGCTCTCAAGTTGAGCTTGTGTGAATCTATGACCTTTTCTCATTGTAGCTGGGTCATTTACTCCTATGTGGTTTGCCATATTATTTTGTTGCATATGCGATATCCACTGACCTGACCCTGGAGGATCCCAGGTTAAATTAACAGTTGAACCTACTACGGTTGCTTCAAGGTTCACTGGAGGGAGACCATCGCCACCGCCGCCGCCACCTTCGCTTGCAGTAAGTAAGAAATTGTCTATTATTACTGCACTATGGTCAAAGCAGTCCCAGTGTCTGATGGCTATCCATACATTTTGACCTGCAAAACTTGACAAATCAATTTCTTTTAATTGCCAAAATGGTGATGGTAAACCGTATGGGATGGAAAATGTTTGTGTGAATACTTCATTGGTAAAATCTGCCATCTGATTGCCGACTGTTGATACATAGACTGAATACTTATCAGCTCCCCAAGCAGGGACTGGGCTTGTGTCAACCTCAGGTCTTACTTGAAAACTCAAAATGATTTCGGAGTCCGCTGGTAAGCTTACTTGTGGAGTAACTAACCAGTTATTCGGAGTAAATCCTCCAGTTGCTGGATGCCATGAACGACTCACTGCCATCGCTGTACCAAATGGAGGGACATCATTAAAAGCTCCTGTTTGACGATGCCATTGTCTTGCATCAACTTCTGCTCCTGTGATGGTGGTATGTCTTACCCAGCCTGTTGGAGGAAAAGCTGCTCCATCAAAATTTTCTGACAATATTGTGTCAACATTTTGTCTTCTTGGAATTGTTGATTCTTCTACATGTCTTTCGACATTTTCTACAATTCCTACATTCCCTTCAAAACTATTTCTGCTAGTATCAGCATAAGTTCTTGAAGAAAAAACTTCTGTCTGAGCCATTAACAGACCTACTGTCAGGCTCATCACCAAAATTACAAATAGTAATTTTTTCATACTTTGCTCCTTTATTTTTATATATTTTTAGAGTTCATTTTGACTCTTTTTACATAAAATGAACAAATAATTTTAAATCACTATTTCTGTCAAGACATTTTTAAAAATTCAGGTCTTTTTAATAAAAAAATATTTTTTTTTTTTAAATTATTTTTTTTATTTTCATTTATCCGCTTAAATAAAGGCTAATATCAATGTCTAACTCTTGTCTGTAACTTCAATCTGTAGCTGCAATCTCCGATTGCCACATAAAGCCAATCGGAGATTGGCACTAAATAGCAAATTCACACTAAGTTGTTAGCATCGTTCCACCTGCTACCACAAAAATGTGGGGGAGAAATCCACCCAACATTTATGGGGCGGTTCAAGAGACTTTGATCTCGCGAAATGACTCGCAGAATTACTATCTGCCGTCTGCAAGACATTAATTACAGGGGGGGGGTATTCAATAATCAAATTCCAAAAAAATCTGCAAAAATCTGCGTCCTCAACATATTTGTAATTTGTAATTTGTAATTTGATTTATAATCTCCCTGTCACTATCTCCCCATTCCGTCGTTGCGAGGTCCCTTCTTATTATCCCCCCGAAGCAATCTCTGTGTCACTATCTACCCCTGTCTCCTTGAACGAAGTGAAAGGTCTTAAACTTCATTAATCCTTAATCCTTAATTCTTAATTCTTAATTCTTAATTCTTAATTCTTAATTCTTAATTCTTAATTCTTAATTCTTAATTCTTAATTCTTAATTCTTAATTCTTAATTCTCAATTCTTAATTCTTCAAATCTACACATCACGTATTCGGACTGTATATCTTTCATATACCAATAATTTCCTTATTTTTTCACTGAGTTCAGGATCGCTCAGTGACATTTCATCCAAAAATCTCTTGATATTAGTCTGAACCGTTTTTTTCGATTTTTTCAAATATTCTTCAAAAAATTTTATCTTATTCCTTGGTGTTAATACTTCTGCGAGATATTTTATCAAAAATTCTTTTTCTCTTTGTAAGTCATACAAATCTTCTCGTTTTTCCCTTTCCACTATCTCTATCCTTAGCTCAAGTTTTCTCAAACGTTTTTCTACTTCGCGGATTGTTTTTTCATCACTCATCAATATGGGTGAATTGATAAAACACATCGTTACTTCATTAATGAAACTAAAATCATGAAAATCGCTAACTGCATTTGAGTTATTCCTCTTACATTGATTTTCCAAATAAAAATAAGGAAACGCATGTCTTTCATTTTTCAAAAGAACTATTATCTGATTTCCTCCTGTCATACTGTGCATGTTTAACATCATCATCTGTACCTTAACCAAAACTTCATTAAGTCTTACTTTTTCGAACCTTATGTCTGTCATAAGTCCTCCTAATATTATTTAAAAGTTGCAATAATGCAATTATTTTTACACTACCTTTTTTGTCAATTATTTTTTGCTTTTTTTTTTTACCTTACTGTTGTTTTGTTTTTAAACTTGGTTTTAGCCCTCTTACCGCGATTACTACTTGATTATTATATAAAGGCAAAACAAAATATATTTCTATATAATATAAGAGGCACTTTTGATTACTTTTTGGCACATATAAAAAAATCATATTAAAAAATACCATTATCCATTATCCATTATCCATTAAAAATAAAAGAGGGAGCTATAAAAAACTCCCTCTAATTTCTGGCTTATCAATAAGCTACTATTTCTTCAAAACTAAAAATCAAAATCCTTAATTCTTAATTCTTAATTCTTAATTCTTAATCCTTAATTCTCAATTCTTAATCCTTAATTCTTAATTCTTAATTCTTAATTCTTAATTCTTAATTCTTAATTCTTAATTCTTAATTCTTAATTCTCAATTCTTAATTCTTAATTCTTAATTCTTAATTCAATACCTATTTCAGTAACACCATCCTTTTTACATCACTAAATCCGACACTTTCTACCCGATAGAAGTATAAACCACTTGAGACAGTGTTGTTGTTACTGTCTGTTCCATTCCATATCACTGAATGATTACCAGCTACTAAATTTTCATTCAAGAGAGTTTTTACCAACTGTCCTCTGATATTAAACACGGACAATCTTACAGTTCCACTGTTTTTTATCGAGAAATTTATCGTGGTTTCTGGGTTAAAGGGATTAGGGATATTTTGTTCCAATTTATCCACTAGAAGCGGTGCTATAGGTTCGCTTTCAGGCGTCCTTGGATCTGTAAAGCTGGCTGTCTTTCCTAAATTACCACGCATTGTATTCCAGGCTGGTGACAATGCCCTCATTTTTGTGTCGATATAGTCGATTCCGGATGAGGTAACTACCAATACATCACCACGACCATAATCAAAATTTCCTACCCATGGTGATCTTTTTATTGATGAATTACTTATTTGTAACGGATATCCGGGGATATACTGACCATTGGGTTGGACTATATGCAGTCTTCCTAAATCATCACCGAATATGATTTCACGAGTTCCATTACCATCCATATCAGCAAAGACTGGCGATGATTCGAATCTTGCCCCGACATTCAAAGGAAAACCCTGTAATGTTTCTAAATTGCCATTCTTTACCCATAAATTTCCAGAACCGTCTCCAAATATTAGATAAGGAACGCCATCCTTGAATAAATCGATTATGGCTATCTCTGTCCTTACAGCTGACGGGATTGTGGTTTGTCTATGAATTGTTCCATTACTCCCCAATATGATCAAGGGACATTCTGTAGTACTGATTCCCGCAAAAACTATGTCTAAGCCTGAACCACCACTAAAATTCGCTAAGCTTGATCCTGTAAACGTTTGTCCATGTCCTACATATGGAAATCCAGATATATTTTGACCTGTCAATGGATTCAGAACCGTTACATTTTGTTGTGCTCCCCAATGATTGATAACGATGTTTTTTGTGCCATCTCCGTTTACATCACCAACTGCCATACTTGCTACAACATTGCCTCCGATTGGTAATGGATAATTATCCCATAATGACAAATCATGACCATTGAACACAAATAAATTACCATTTTGAGTTACTGCTATGATTTCATTATGCCCATCGTTGTTTAAATCAGCTATTATTGGGTTTGATCTGACTGCTGAGCCTAAAGAATACTCATTTAAGATTTCTCCTGTATGATCTATTACTAACAATAGCCCTGATTGTTGAAGTACTATGACTATCTCTTGGTTACCTTTTCTTGCTACATTACCTATTGCAAAATCTACGATTGTATTACCTTCGAGTTGCATGGGAAAGCCAGGATTATACTCTTTGTTGGTATTCAATACATGAAGTGTACTATTGGCAAATGTTACTAAACGGCGACCACTTCCATCCAAATCTGATACCATCGGTGAAGAAGGGGATTCTGAATTTAACACTAAAGGCCAATTAGATTTTGACATCGATACTTTAACATTTATTGGGATGACTCTTCGATACGGATAAGGATTCGAGGCTTCTTGATTGCTTTCGATAACTAAATTAAATGGGATATCTAAAACATTCACTGTTCGGTTTAGACGGATTATTGCACGATTGGTACTTAAAGCTATTCGATCCGTGTCTATGAATCTTTCGTATTCTAATTTGCCTTGGATGATTTCGACACCAGGAATTTCTGTTGTCAATGTGGCCGTAGCGTCACGAGCCGCTATCCAGCCTGCTTCGTTGTATAAATCTATTTTTACACTGATGGTTTCACCTATGTTAGGGATGCCATCACCATCACCTTCATGCTCTTCGACTAATATATCGCCATGTATCGACAAACGTGGGATAAATCCGCTCATTACAGCTTTTAGGGCGTTGACACGACCACCACCCATTAATCCTTGTTCATAAAGTGGTTCATTGGGTAAGGGATCGGCTGTTTCTCTAATTCTTTCAGCTACTTCCTCAGGTCTTAAATTTGGATCAAATACCATTGCCATTGCTGCTACTGCGGCGACGATGGGAGAGGCCATTGATGTCCCTGTATAAGATTCCATGTTATCTAAGGCACTAGCTCCCGATCCACTATACGCTGTCGCTAAGATATTGGTTCCAGGTGCAGATACTGTTAATTGACTTCCATAATTTGATGAATTGTTTTTACGATCTGCTGATGTTAAATTAGCTACTGATATTGCATTTGTTGCTGCAGCTGGAACATTCGTACTACCCGGATTTACATTTCCTAAAGGTGTATTACCTGCTGCCGCTACTACTACTGAACCTCTACTTAATGCGAAATTTACTGCATTGTTTGCCTGAGGAGGGCTACCACCTACATCATCCCTTGGTCCCCATGAGCAATTGATTACATGAGCACCACGAGTTGCTGCATAGTAAATACCTGCGTAAGTGTTAAATAATCCATCACCAGGTGGGACATTTCTTGAATGACGAGTTACCAATATTTTCGCAATAGGCGCCACTCCTGAACCCATTAGATCATTTCCTCCAACTGCCGCTGCTGTTCCCGCTACATGAGTTCCATGTGTTCCAGCTCCTTGTTGAATATCTATGTATGAATCATTGTTTTGTGTTGGTTGTGGCACAAAATTCCAACCGATTACATCTCCATAGATGTTGTTGTTACCATTTTCCCCACCACTGCCACCACCAGGCAATCCATCGATTTTGCCGGTTGCCCAGTTTATTGATCTATCAACAAGCTCTGATTCACGGATATAAATATTGTCTCTTAAATCTACATGATTCCATTTCACGCCGCTATCGACTATGGCTATGATGATGCTCTCATCGCCTTGAAAATATTCCCACAGTTCTGGGGCGCTGATTTGAGCAAGATGCCATTGACGAGCTATATCTGGATCACTAGGGATTTCTCGTGTATACATTATGTCCTCAAAATCTGCAAACAATACATTACCATGCTGATTCAAGGCTTCTATGGCTTCATCAATGCTATCATTGTCACCTATCGTCACTCTAAAGATGTTCATTGGATACAAGCCGATTTCATCATGCCATTCCTGATCATCTACCCAATACATCCGCTCGATATTCGTGAATCCATATTGATCCGCTACCGTATCAAAGCCAGATACTCCTATTTGAACAAGACCACGAGAATTGCTCACTACATTGATATCGCCAACCTTACTATGGATGACATCGGCTGAAAAGCCAACCACGATTGTATTCGGCATATGAGCACCTTCCGTAAACATCACCCGACCGAATACATTTACTACTAATAAAACAAGTAAACTTATGAAAATTAATTTTTTCATCACATACTCCTTTAATGTTTTTTTTATTTGAATTTACAAATATTTTAAAAGTGGCTTTTTTGTCAAATGTTTTTTGTTTTTCATTATTTATTACTTCAATTGATTGTTATTTTCTCCCTTTTCTTTTCTATCTCCAATAATTTACTCTTGATTTTTATATATTCTACATGATTTCCACTGAATCCTCCCAATCCATTCACCCCTACTACTCTATGACAGGGGTATATCAATGGTAATGGATTATTTCTCAAGGCATTTCCTACTGCTCTGGCTGATTTGGCATTTCCTATCTTTTCAGCAAGTTCCCTATATGTTATTGTTTGTCCATAATTTATTAAATTCAACCGTTCAAAGACTTTTTTTACAAAATCTGTCCTAAAAAATGAAATATGAGTTATTTTTATCTCTGTATTCAAAAATCGGTTGATAATGCTTTCTTTGAGATTTTGAGGTATGGGTGATATGTCTTTGTTTAAATATATTTTTTTTTCAGCTTGGTTATCCGCGACATCAAAACTTATTCGTTTTTCTTCCGATAGATCTATTGATTCTTCACTCAAAGGTATCAATGAAATTTTTTCGATCAAATTTGCTTCAGTCATCAATATTAAGATTTTACATATTTCTTCTTCTGATTCTGAACTTAATACACCCATTAAATATCGACTTTTCATTTTTTTCCTTTACTCTTCTCTACTTGCCACCCAGCCCCGCCCCCCCCGTCCTTGCGAGGTCCCTTCTTGCGATCCTCACGAAGCAATCTCCGTGTCACTCCCCCCAACCCGTCCTTGCGAGGTTCTTTCTTGCGATCCTCACGAAGCAAGCTCCGTGTCACTCCCCCCCTAGCCCGTCCTTGCGAGGTTCCTTCTTGCGATCCTCACGAAGCAATCTCCGTGTCACTCCCCCCCAACCCGTCCTTGCGAGGTTCCTTCTTGCGATCCTCACGAAGCAATCTCCGTGTCACTCCCCCCAACCCGTCCTTGCAAAGAATCGTAGTGGCGTATTGCTTACGCCTTAAATGGAGAATGGATAATGGAAACTACCGTCGTTGCGAGGTCCCTCATTTTAAACTCCCCACGAAGCAATCTCGTGTCACTCCCTCCAACCCGTCCTTGCGAAGAATCGTAGTGGCGTATTGCTTACGCCTTAAATGGAGAATGGATAATGGAAACTACCGTCGTTGCGAGGTACCTCATTTTAAACTCCCCACGAAGCAATCTCCGTGTCACTCCCCCTAGCCCCTCCTTGCGAGGTTCCTTCTTGCGATCCCCACGAAGCAATCTCCGTGTCACTCCCCCCAACCCGTCCTTGCGAGGTTCCTTCTTGCGATCCTCACGAAGCAATCTCCGTGTCACTCCCCCCCAGCCCGTCCTTGCGAGGTTCCTCACTTGAAACTCCCCCCACATTTATGGGGCGGTTCAAGAGACTTTGAGCTCGCGAAAAGACTCGCAGAATTACGATCTGCAGTCTGCAAGACATTAATTATAGGGGGGATATATTCAACAATCAAACTCCAAAAAAAATCTGCGTCCTCAACATATTTATAATTTATAATTTATAATTTATAATTTATAATTTATAATTTGCATCTCAATCTCCAATCATGATTGTCGGCATCATTACATCTTGATGCTCAAAATCTATCCCTTCATCCCATAGCCATTCCTCATCTCCCATCTCATAGACATCCTCACCCTCCCATGCCGAAAACACAGGATTAATAAAAAACATGATATTTTCTATCTGATAGATTTGATTGCTATGTTCTTGGCGGATATAGGCTATTCGCTGATTCGTGAAATTTCTTCCGTAAAATACTCGACTCAAAGGACGATTATTTCTCCCAAAAAGAACTATCTGCAAGGCATTCTCTTCGTCTACATTATAGAATGATTGCCTCTCTATTGATTCTGAGACCGGGATGCTCGATGTGGTTATGGATAAATAATTCTCAAAAAATCTATCCAATTGATCCTGATTAACTGGTGCATCTTGGGGATGAGTTATTCGCCAACGATTTTGTTCAAAAGCCACAATGAGAGTATCAGCTGGTTGTCGAAATTCTATCCGCGTAATGTCAGCAGAGACTATTCTGAATACATCTATTCTACGCTCAGTATGCTCACGACTTTTGGATAATTGCCAGACAAACACCAATATCAACAAACATATTATCAATAAGATGTTCTTTTTATTCAAAAATCCTAACTTCATGCTCACTTTGGGCTTTTCTTCCGCAGGAGCAGGCTCTTCCTCTGCTCCTGAAATCTCCGCTTCTTCTTCAAAACTTGTATCTTCTTCCTCTTCTTCTTGAGGAGAAGACTCCTCTTCTACTTCTACAGGTAATGATATTTCCTCTTCTTTTTCTTGAACTGATGAATCCTCTGTTTCCTCTGTCAATGTGCTCATTTCTTCTGTAGGAATAGACACTTCTTCTTCCTTTATAGACGCGGAAACCTCCTCTTCAGATGTTTCCGCTACTTCAACAGCTGTTTCGACTTTTTCTTCTTCGACTAGATCGATGTCATTTATTTCTTTATCTTTCATACTCATCTTGTATCCTTTTTCGTCTATTTAGTTCTGCCTTATATCTGATCAACCCATATAACACTATTAATAGCGCTGGTAAGATTATATTCAGATATTTGATAAATTCTCGCATGTTCGTTCTGCGTCTTTCAGCACCTTCTGGCGTCAAATCCTCTGTATTCACCAATTTATCAATGACCAAAGGTTTATTGATAAATTCTCTCGAACGAAGCGCTATCAGACCCGGATTATCTGATAGATAATCTAAGGCATTTGCCAAAAAGCTGATATTACTCGGATTTTGTCCTGCACCTTGACTGCTGATAAAATCCATATCTGCTACTACGATTATCCGTCCATTATCCGTATATTCGATAAAATCATTTGTAAAACGCATGCCTTCTTCTAAAAAATAACTACTAAAGCTACCTTCATATTGGGCTGCCAATACCTTACCTTGTTCCGTTAAGCGATTTATATAGCTATTTCTATCCATAAATTGCTGGATATTGATATTGAAAAACGGACCCGATACCGTCCCAGAATTGTTCGATGAATGTATCAATGGCGTAAATCTAACCCCTTCTGGAACATAGCCAGAATCAATCTCTGATACAAACAAAAACTGGATATTAGCCAATTGTGATACTACCGCATGATGCCTATTCACTGTATTGGATATAACTACAAAAGGATACTGAACTGGTGTATTCACTGAAAATATTCCTCTTCGCTCCTGCACATTTACCTGACCGCTTTCCATATCCATTACCAGATTTTCTCTGATATTAGCTCCATAATGACTCAGTAAATCAAATATATTCGACTGTATCATTTGAGCAGATTGATTTTGGAGATTGGCATTTACCTTATCTTGGAAAAACAAGATATTATTACCACGCATTAAAAATTGGTCAATATTGTAGAGTTGATACATATCCAATGAATCTACAGCGCCAGTAAAAATAAGTGTCGTGATATCCATTGGTATAGGTTCACTTAAATTGGTATTCACTAAATCATAATTTTGACGAATGCTCTCTCTTGCATGCTGAAACCTATCCTGCTGTTGAAAAAAGAACATCATTCGCGGATCAGCCTGAACTTCCGGTTCTAAACTAAAAAACGCTACCCGCGGTATACCAAGAGACGCTATGCGTGTGATGGCTTTCGTGATTTCGTATTCTAAACCTCGCGTTTCCTGTACCAAAGGGATTGCTTCTGTTCGGTCTCCATAATGAAATACTAATCCTAAATAAGCCTGACGAACCTCGACCCTATCCCGCTCTCTTACATTCACATTCACCGGAGGAACGCCACTTTGCTGGGCTTCCATTCGCAATCTATCATCGTTCGGATTGATAAATTCATACCTGAATCTACCTCCAGAATTTACCCTATATTCTTCCAATAAGTCACGCGTATATCTCCTTGTATTTGCTAAGTCTGGAGGCAAATCTTGGGAAAAATACGCTCGCACTACTACTCTGTCCTCTAACTGTCGCAACGCTGCTTTACTTGCTGGTGACAATGTATATAATCTACCTTTAGAAAAATCCAGTCTAAAGAATACATTGAGAGATATGAGGTTTAACACTATCACGACTGCTATAAAAATAAGTAAATTGGATACTGATGCTTGTTTATTTGTTTTTTTCATGTTGCCTCCTCCCCTAACTCCATTTCCTTGATTCCATCATTACCATAGCAGTTTTCAAAAAGATCGCTATCAAGCTCCCAAAATATATTATATTGCGAGAATCGATGATACCGCGAGCCATATTTGAAAAATGGTAATCACTGCTGATATACTGGAAAAATTCTCCCATTGAACCCGGCAAAAAGAATAGGATAAATTGCAGGATAAACAAAAAGAATATGATCAGCAACGCTATGATAAAGGCGATTATCTGGTTGTTTGACAATGTGGACGCAAATATGCCAATCGCACTATACGCCGCTCCCATCAAAAATAAACCCATATAGCCTGATAAAATTGCTCCATAATCCACATTTTGACCAAGGATCGCTATCGTGAAAAAATGAATTAAGGTAAAGATTAATCCCATGCCCATCAACACTACGGAGGCTACAAACTTACCGATTATGATTTCTGAATCTGTCAAAGGAAAGGTCGTCAAGGTTTCGATTGTACCATTGTCTTTTTCCCGTGATATCAAGTTCATTGTTATCGCTGGGATAAAAAAGACAAATACTATCGGAACTATATTGAATAAAGTATCCAATGTTGCCTGATTGATTAAAAACAAAGGACTAGAAAAAAACCAACTCGATATTATCAAGAATACAAACAAAACTATATATGATGCTGGTGTGTTGAGATATGACTTCATCTCTTTTTTCGCTATGATCCAAGCGTTGTTAAACATTTTTGCCTCCTGATGTTAAATTCCTGAATATATCCTCAAGACTACTGATATGACGCTGCATTTCTAAGATTATCCATTCCTGTTTCTTGATAAGCTCATATACATCCTTCCGATAATCTTTTTCTTGCGGATAGCTTAACTCTATCTTGATTGTTGATTCGATTTCGCTTTCCTTCGTTTGAACAGAGTCACTTTGATTGTCTACACTCTTGATTGCTATATCTATTTTGGGTAGCTCTCGCTGGAATGTTTGTAAGATGCTTTCCTTCTGATCGCCTAATGTATTTATTTCTAAATACAATTTTGCTTTACGCTGATGTGACATCCGTAGCTCTTCGGTTGTCCCTTGACCTACTATCTTGCCTTTATTGATGATCACTATTCTATCGCACACTGCCTGCACTTCTTGAAGGATATGGCTCGATATGACCAACGTCTTTTCTCGACCCAATTCTTTGATTAGCTCTCGGATTTCGATTATTTGATTCGGATCTAAACCCGATGTAGGCTCATCCAATATCAATATTTTCGGATCATGAATTATTGCCTGCGCTATACCTACTCGCTGCCGAAAACCTTTTGACAAAGTCTTAATCGGACGCGAAATTACCTCTGTTAAGCCACATTTTTTTATGGTTTTCGTTAATACTACTTTGAAATCCTTTTCTGATATTTCACGGACTTCGGATACAAATTTTAAATAGTCAAAGACTGTCATTTCCAGATACAAGGGATTATGTTCCGGTAAATAACCTATCATCTTTCGTATTTCTTTGGAATGTTCATGAACATTGAGTTCACCTATCTGAATATTGCCATCTGTTGGTGTTAAAAAGCAGGTTATCATCTTCAAAGTCGTGGATTTTCCAGCTCCATTAGGCCCTAAAAACCCTAGTATCTCACCCTCTTTGATTTGAAAATTGATTTTATCTACTGCTCTTAAACTTCCATAATCTTTTACAAGATTTTTGAGCTCAATCATCTAAAATCTCTCCTAATTTTTTGATAATTATACATATTCTTAACACAACATTTTTTGTTATGTTACATTTTTTATTCCGAAAATCATTCGCCAAACCGAAAATGCTATATTTATATTTATCTTGACAAATAATCTATAATTATTTTTTTTTACTCTATGAAAAAAACAATGTTATTTTTATGTATATTATTTTTAGGGAACATATTGCTTTCAAAAAATATTTATCAGCTTGATTTAGCCCAAGATACCTCAATCATCTCTGCCAGTTTATTCATGTATGGATATAGTTATATTAGATACAATAGGCAGGGAGAGTTAAGCATTGATAACATTGAAAATTTATCTATATATGATATAAACTTTTTAGATAGACATGCTGTGAAAAATTTTTCTCCTGTAGCTAATAAAATCAGTGATTATTTGCTTTATGCTTGTTTGTTAGCACCATTTACAATGAATTTTAATAACAATATTTCTGCTGAAAACAAAGAAATTAATTTCATTGTTGGAGAGGTTTATCTATTGACAGGTGCTGTGGTTAGTTTGTCAAAAACGACCTTTCAAAAAATTCGACCTTATGCCTACAATGAAATCGTAGATATGAATATCAGACAAGCTCAGGATGCTCAATATTCTTTTATCTCTGGTCATACCGCTCTCGCCTTTGCTGGAGCTATTTTGACTGCAAATATTTATAATGATCTTTATCCAAATAAAGATAACTTTTGGATATACGCTACCAGTATATCTACTGCCTCAACAGTAGGTTATCTAAGGTATAAAGCAGGTAAACACTTTCCAAGCGATGTTTTAACTGGTGCTGCTGTTGGAACTGGAATTGCTTTTCTGATGACGAATTTACATAAAAATAATGAGGGGCATACAGGGGCGATACTGAGGGTAGGTTTTCAATTTTAATTTTTAGAGAGGTAGAGTGAAAAACTGCTATAATGAGAAAAGGTGTATAATTAAGGACCGCTAACTAAAGCCTACTGAACAACAGCAATTTTTCCAATTAGTCAATTATTTTTGTGGTCATAGAGTAATTTGGTCAGTCCAATCATATTTATTCTATTTTTTATTGGGCAAAAAACGGCTTTAAAAATTAGAATAAAAATAAGCCTCACTGCGTGGGCTATATTCATAGCGATTATCGATAGAGCTATTACGGATTTACTCGTTGTTTGAAGTTTTGTTTTGACTAGTCCTAAGCCATAAGACCCTTTGGCATAGCTTATATGGTCATTTGTTTACTTTGATGCTTGCACATTTGCCCCCCAACGTGCACGCTTTTTTGATACTTTACTAACATATCTTTGCACTTATTATATTTAATATGACTGCTAAACTCTTATTTTGTTACACTTTAAATGAGGTTTCTGGAGGCTTTAATTAATTATTAATATTCCTTACGCACACCGAAGGTGTGTGACTCTTTATAGAAAAACATGAAACCAACAACATCCACCCTGAAGGGGTGGAACTCTATGTGATACAACTATGAGGTAATTCTGCGAGTCTTTTCGCAAGCTCAAAGTCTCTTGAACCGCCCCATAAATGTGGAGGGCAGGGAGGATCTTCATTAATTTTGAATAACTTGCATCTCCTCTGTCATCTTTTTACCTTTTTCTAATATTCTATTTAATTTAAATCCGAGAGTCATTTTCTTTATAGGACTTAATTTATCTATAAAATGAACTCCATTAAGATGATCAAACTCATGTTGCAGGACGGTGGCATAGACTCCTTCAGTTTCTATAAATTGTTCTTTCATTTCCAAGTCAAAATACTGTATTTTAACTTTTTTAAATCTAACAACTTCTGCAAAAACATTAGGAAAAGATAGGCATCCTTCTTCAGAAATTTGATCATCTTGATATGAAATAAACTCTGGATTTATAAGAACAACAGGATTTTTGACATCTGTAGTTGAATAATCTTTATCACAAACAAATATTCTTTTAGAAACTCCTACTTGCGGTGCTGCAATACCTATACCATCATTTTCATACATAGTATAGATCAGATCATCAATAAATTGTTTCAGTTCCGGGGTGATTTCATCAACAGGTTCAGATTTTTTTCGCAGAACCTCGCATCCATAGAGCTTTATCTCAAGCTTATTACTCACCGTCTTCCTCTTTGCTGTCAAGTATTGACACTACGCTAGATTTTTGAAATTCAATCTTGGTATTTGTGTTATCATCAACTCTGAGAATTATGGTATTTTTCTCATTTTTAATGTTTGTGATTTTGCCAATCATACCAGAACTTGTAACTACTTTGTCGTTAATTTTTAAACTGTCAAGCATTTTTTGGTGTTCTTTTCTTTGTTTTTGCTGAGGTCTGATTATCAAAAGATAAACAACTCCTATCATCATGATAAAGGGCAAAAGCATACCCATTGGATTTTGGGGTTGAGCTGCTGTTGTAGCTAATTCTTCCATTTATTACTCCTTTTATATTATTGTAAAAAAATCAGGTCTTAAAAAATAAAGTCCGATTAAAATTATATTTGCGGTTATCCCGGCTATTATATCATCCATCATAACGCCCCATCCATGTGGAAGGTCTTGTAATTTTCCGATATATAAAGGTTTCATTATATCAAAAATACGAAATAACACAAAAGCATATATCGCCACCATTAAGGTTTTTGGTAAAAACAAGATTGCAAATAAATAACCCACAATTTCATCTATTACTATTTCTGGGGCATCTTTTCCAAATTGCTTTTCACAAATTTTACATACATAAACACAAGGATAAGAAATACCCAAAAGTAATAAAAACATATAGAAAAATCTGTCATAATGGATAATATTGTCCAGAGTATTGTAAAAAAAGTCAACATCGGTGAAATACCAAATAGTAGCAATAGCGAGACTTGCTATTGTTCCAGACATTATTCGAATAAGTCCTAAGCCAAAAAATGTTCCTATGATATAAGAAGTAGTATTTCTAACCTCTTCTAAAAACATTTAATCTATCCTCATATATTTCTACATATATTTCATTTTTTAGTTCTTCTATCCATTCTTCGTATAAATCATATTGTTTTCTTTGCATCAAGATTTCTCTTAATTGCTCATTGACCTCTGAAAATTCATAAGGTCTTGGTTCAATAATTTGATTTATTGTAAAGAGATAAAGTATATTTTGATGTATTAATACATCTGATACTTCTCCTATTTCAAGATTAATCAAGTCATTAGCGAACCATGGAGGAAATTCTTCTTGCGTAAATTCTCTTATAATTCCATGATTTTCTTTAGAATTTTCATCGTGAGAATACATCATAGCCAAATAACCAAATTCTTCGCCATTGGATATTCTTGCTTTTAAGTCCAATAACAAATCTCTTTCTACCTCAATATCACCTTCGGTCTCCCTGATCATTACTAAAATATGACTTGCTTGGACTTCATTACCTCGACTTCCTGTATGTTTGATGATATGGTAACCAAAATCTGTTTTTACAATGTCTGAAACTTGATTTAAACTTAAATCAAAGGCAACATTTTCAAATTCTTCTACCATCATTCCTCTGCTAAAATATCCTAAATCTCCTCCATATCTACCACTTGGACAATCAGAATATTCTCGGGCAAGGTCTTCAAAATCTTCTCCTATATCTAATAGTCTTTTTATATGATTTATTTTTTCTAGAGCTTCGTTGTCAGTTTCTGAACTAGCACTAGGTATTCTCATAATTACAGCTAATTCATAGCTCGTCTCTCGGATAGGAAAATTTTCTTGTTCTTCATCAAAAAAAACTAATAACTCAGCATCAGTGATATGTATTCTGCTTCTAATTTCGCTTTGTATCAATCTTTCTCTTAAAAACTGTTCACGAATTAAATCTTCATAATATTGTCTAAGATCAGATAAAACAAAACCTGCGGCTCTTAATTCTCTAAAAAATTCTTCTTCAGTAGAAAATGAAGCACGAACTTGGGCAATTTGGGCATCTACCATGTTTGTTATTCGCCTATCATCAATCGCTATGTTAAGTTCTCTTGCTTTTTGGACTATGAGTTTGTTTTCAACCATGCTCTCTAAAATCTCAATTTCAGTCATTCTCGCATCCCACATTTGAGCATTTCTCATTTGATTTATATGCCTTGCAAGTTCTGAAACAAGGATTATTTCTCTACCAACCTTTGCAACAATCATATCTACCACTTCTTGTGCGTAAATATTTATTGTTAATATAAAAACAATAATCATAGAAAACAATAGTTTTTTACCTAAATCAAGTTTTTTTAGTTTTTTCTTGTTTTTTTTAATTAAGATTAAATTAAATTTCATAATATATCCTTTTTATTATTTTTTACGATTCTTCGCTGCGTTCAGAATGATAGGGTAGTCGTATGGTCCATTTAATTGGGTAATGAAAATACGACACCTATATTATATCCCCTCCTCTCCCATGAATATGAGGGATTATTTGGTCAATTTCCTTATTATCAAAACCTATTGAAAAATAGTAACCCTCGATGTTCTTCGAGCATCGAGTAAAACTTTTTCATATAAATCCAATTTTTTTTCTTCTCTCATTATTTCTTCAATTTCATCCCTCACGGAATAAAAACTTCTACTTGTAGTAGCCATTCTAAATTCACGCCAGCGAGCTATTACCCATCCATTGTTTAAGGGCATTGAAATTTCAGTAAACTGACCTACTCTATTTAATTCTTCCCACAAGAGACTATCAGGACTGACTTTGGTTATAAATCCGGGCATATCTCCGCCATTTCTACCGATAGGTTCTTGTGAAAATCTTATTGCTGCGGTAGTAAACTGAATTTCTCTGTTGTCGAGCATTCTTTTCACATTTTCCATTTCAACTTCATCGTTCAAAAATATTCTTTGAACCCTAAATTCTCTGATTTGTTCGGTAAATTCTGCTTCACGGAGTCGATAATAATTATACATTTCTTCGTTTGAAAATGTAAGATTGTGCAACTCATGAGAGATAAGAGCGTTGGCATAAATTCTTTTTTCAGCATTTTGTGCCATAAAATCTAAAGCTATGTCATCATTAAAGACATCTTGATTTAAGGCTCGTGAATACAATAAAGTGAGTTCTACCCATTGATTAATAATTTCTCTTTGTTCATCTGGCAAAAGAGAATCCCAATATTGGTCACCATAACTTTCTCTCAGTTGCTCTATAGTGAGTCGATGTCCGTTCACTTCAGCTATTATAGTGCCAATTTCTTCATACTTTTCACATGCAGAAAACCAGAATACAATCAACAAGATTGATAATATTACGATACTGCATAAACATTTTCTTTTTTCATTTTTTTTCATTTAATCTTAGTCTCCATTATAATTTACTACTGCATATATTAAAACCATTCTTGGTCTTTTTCTTTCATCAATTGCTTCTTCACTATACAAATTTATATGCGAAAAATCCATATTGTGATAGTTGTTGAGAATTAAAAAACCATTATTTGGTCTATTTTCTGATAAAATCTGTTGCATGGGATAGGTAATATTTATCCTCATTTCTTTGTTATTGAAATTCCCCTGCCTCAATGAATCAACAGTAGCAGGATAAAGCCAATAATTGCTCAAAGATATATCATTCATATCAATAGGTGTTTCATGTGGAACAGCTACTCCTAAATTGAATCTATCTATTGTTCTCATTGTCTCATCTTCATTTACAGAAAAAATAAGATATGATTGGATTACATTGATTCTTTTCAGTTCTTCCGCTGAAAAAATACCATTGAGGACGTAATATTCTTTATTTGTTTCAAAATCTAAATTTAATTTGGTGTAAATTGAACGAGGTGGTATATTTGATATTTCTAAGAGTTTGTGGCCAAAACTCGTGTGTTCATAATCATGAATAAAGGTATCATAATTTACCTGTCTAGTTTCTGTCTGAAGAAGAGTGTCTTGAACCATATAGGTGAGAGTAATTGTAGGTCTTAACAATGTTTCTGCAGAATGAAATTCAATAAAACTATCTTGAGTATTTTCAGCATAGAATATGATACCATAATTTTCCAAGAAACTTTTGTCTATCCAATCTTGAACTAATTCTTTATTTACACTAAATCTGAAACTCAATAAAGTATCATTTTCTGCAAAATTGTATGAAATTTCTGATAACAAATCATAATCACCTTCTGCACCGGGTGATGTCCATTCTTCTGTTTCATTAAATTTTGTCCAAGTAGCATCATTTTGCAAAAAAATCTTGTCTTTTAAAGCACCTATTTTGATATTAAATTCGCTAGGATTGTGTCGATTATTTATATAAAGTGTGATAAAAGGATCTTCAACAAGATTTACAGCCGGTAAATTTACAAATCTCATCAAAATGCGTGTGTTTATATTTTGATAATTACCTAATATCAATTTTGAATTTCCGAAAAATGCCCTCAATGTATCTCGATATGTATAAGTATTTTCAAAATCAAATATATTGAAATCAAATTCTATCTCATAATTTTTCATATTGGTTTCTGGAAAACCGAAAGGTGTATTTCTATTTGAACAAGAATTGATCAATATTACGAAAATAATAATAACCCATAAAAATAAATCTTCTGATTTAAAAATCTGTTGATAAAATTTATGAAGATTTGATGATTCTTTTTTATTAAACATATTCTATTAAATCCTTTATATATATAAAAAGTAGTAGTAATAGGGATAGTGGATATGGGGATAAATTTGAGAGATGATATATAAGTATATTGTTTTCAGTATGTTAGAAGATAGTCTTGTATGTGTATAAGATGTGTATAATTTTTTGTCAATACTTCTTTTATCCACATTATAAACTATAAAAATCTTAAAACAGTTCTTATACACATTTATTAACATCGGTGAATGTGGATATGTGTTTAAAGTAAGATTTTTTGGATTTATTCTATTGTTTTTTAATTTTTTAGCTATTGTGGACATCTATTGTATCAAGCCTTTTATTTCTTTAATCAATTGTTCTATTTGGATACGAAAATTATTGTCTTCATGGAATTTTTTTTCTATCATTTTTTTTGCATGAATAGCTGTTGTGTGGTCATTTCTACGGTAATAAGCCGCAATATCTTTCAAGGATATATTGGGTATGAGTAAATCTGATAAATACATGGCAACCTGCCTCGGAAAAGCAAATATATGTTTTCTTGATTTGTCAAGCATTTGCGATGGTGTGATATTATAGTATTTGCAGACTTTCTGAAAAACAGTGTCCATCGTAATCTCTTGGGCTTTAACGGTGATAATGTCTGAAAGTATGTCTTGAATTATAGGTATATCAATATTTTCAGGATTCATATTGTTGTATGAAGAATATGCTAAAATCCTTATCAAAGAACCTTCTAAAGCTCTTATGTTTGAGGAAACATTATCAGAGATAAATTCTATAACCTCATCAGTAAGAAGTATATTTTCAGTAGCAGCTTTTTTCTTTAAAATAGCAACTCTTGTCTCAAAATCAGGATTTTTTAAATCTGCCAGTAGTCCCCATTCAAATCTGGTTATTAGTCTTTTTTCAAGGTCACCAATTTCTTTGGGAGGTCTATCAGAGGTTATTACAATCTGTTTTTTATTTTCATAAAGTGCATTAAATGTATGGAAAAATTCTTCCTGAGAACCTTCTTTTTTGGATAAAAAATGTATATCATCAACTAATAATAGATCTATATTACGAAATTTATTACGAAATTGTTGAGTAGTGTTTGTTCGGATTGATTCAATCATCATATTCGTAAATTGCTCTGTAGTAATATAAAAAATATTATATTTATTGGTAGAACCATGAACATAATGCCCTATAGCCTGCATTAGATGAGTTTTTCCCATTCCAGATTCACCATACAAAAACAAAGGGTTGTAGGTAGTTCCGGGTGATTCTGCGACAGCTAATGCCGCTGAATGAGCAAAATTGTTGCTTTTTCCAACTACAAAATCGGCAAAAGTATATTTTTGATTTAATCTTATATCCGGATTCTGTTCCATAAAGGCTTTTTTAGGATTATCTTCATTTTGATAAGGTAGATTGTGAATAAATCGTATCTCATATTTTTTTTTGTAAATAGAATCTGTAACTTCAGAAACGAGTTCTGAATAATTTTTATTTAAATATTCACTAGTAAATTTATTGGGAACCTTTATTGTTAGTGAATCATTATTGACCTCAACTAACAATGTATTGGTAAACCAAGTCTTGAAACTTGATTCGGCTATTTTAAACTCAAGTTGATCTAATATATTCTGCCATAAATCTTGATCCAGCATAAAAACCTCTTATATATCTATAACTACTTGTTATAAATTGAATTACATTTTATTTATCTTATTGGAAACTATTCAATAAATAATTTTTGAAGATAAAGGAACTAAAAAAAAAAAACAATCAATTTTGTCAATAAAAAGAATTGTGGATAAAAATATAAATTATTATTTTTGCAAACGCTATCTGTATAATAGATAATATATATATAAAATATTATTCATTTTTTTAAAAGTGCATATAATGTGTATAATATATTAATATTTATACAGATAATTATTTATTTATGATAAATCAGATTTATTATTCAACCTTCATGACCATGATATCCTTAGCTACCTTCTGAGGTAAGATATATCTTGAAGCACCGACGGCTATGACGAGATTTCTATCATTGGTTTTGAAAACATTTATTTCACTGCCATTATACAAGCCTAATTCAAAGTATTTTTGATTTGGATTGTCTACAATTTTGTATTTGCAGTTTATTACGGCTTTTGACAATGGGATGAGATTTTCATTAATCATTTATTCCTCCATGTTTTTTTCGGTTGGGAAAGCGATACTATTAGGCTTTATTTCAGAAGATATATCGATTTTTATTTTATCAAACATCACAAGTAAACCTGCAAAAGCAATTCCTGCGATACAGAACCAGATTATTGATAAAGCAGTAAAAACTGCAATATTGTAATAAATTGTAGCCACTATCCAGGCTAGTATAGTCAGATAAACCAATTGGACAGTGGCTAATTTTCTACCAGCCTCTTTATAAGCGACTGCAATAGCTGCTACGCAGGGAGCGTAAATCAAAATAAAGAGAAGATAGGCAATCACTTGATGGATGTTTTTAAACTGCCTTTTCTGGTTTATCAGCATATCGTTTTCATATTCTTCTGCCAGATCATCAATCGATTTAAAAGGATAGATTATGCTTTGAAGAGCAACACCCATATCTTCAAGAAATGTATCTTTAGCTTCAACATATACTTCTGAAATAGACCAGTCGCCATCAAAAGTATCAATTTCTGTAATATACAAAGCTTCAAACGACCCTACTATTGCTTCTTTAGCAAATAGCCCTACAACTAATGAAACCGTTGCTTGCCAATTGTCTTTTTCTATACCCATTGGGATAAAAACAGGTGTAATTGCTTTGCCTACATAAGTCAATATTGTATCATTTTCACCTGTATAGGGGTTTGTTCTGATAGGAACTGCATTGATCATAGTGAGCAGAATAATAACAATCAAAATAGTTTTCCCTGCTCTTGAAATAAAACCTTTTAATCTTTGCCAAGTATGCAGAAAAACTCCATTAAAAGTAGGTAAATGATATGCTGGTAATTCCATAACAAATTCGCTAGGTTCTCCTTTAAAAGCGAGTCGTTTAATTATTTGACCAGTGATAATAGCTAAAAAAAATCCTGTCAGATAAAGTAAAAATATCACGAGTCCTGCTTTTTCTGGGAAAAAAAGCATAGCAAACATAACATAAACAGGAATTTTAGCTCCGCAAGAAATAAAAGGGACTAACATGATGGTCATCAATCTATCTCTTTTATTTTCAAGGGTTCTGGTTGCCATGATAGCCGGGACAGTACATCCAAAACCTACAACCATTGGTATGATAGACTTTCCTGATAGTCCAAGCCAATGCATGAATTTGTCCATAATAAAAGCAACTCTTGCCATATAACCCGATTCTTCTAAAAAAGACAAGACGAGAAAGATAAAGAAAATCGGTGGTATAAAAGTCATCACAGTTGTAATACCGCCACCTATACCATCAGCAAGAAAAATGATAAGCCATTCTGGTAGATTTATGTTAGTTAATAAGACACTAAATCCATCAATGAATAACCCACCGAAGAAAATATCTATAAAGTCTATAAAAGGACCGCTTAAAGTGATAGAAAACATAAATTTTAGATATATAACTATCATAAAAAAAGGAATGCCTACAAAGGGGTGGAGTAAAACTTTGTCTATTTTGTCTGAAATTGTTATTTTGTCTGTTTGTTGTTTTTTCAATATTTCTCGGCAAATCCCTTTTATGTAGGAATATCGTCCATCAGCAATGAGAATGCCGACTTGCATTTTTGTATGTCTATGAAGTCTATTTATCGCTTGTTCTGCTTTTTCGAGTAAAATGTCTCTGGTTTGACGATTAGGAATCAGTTCAGTAAAATCATTTACCAGTTTTATCACAAAAGGGTCATTTTCCAACATTTTTAGAGCAAACCAGAAAGGGTCGAGTGAAAGCTTTATCGCTATGCCATTTATATCCGGTATCAAGGCATCTATTTCTTTTACAATGAACTCATCATATGGTATTTTTACATCAGAAACATAACAAGATTTATTTTTTGTATCAATCAAACAATCAGGTAGCTCTACATTCTCTATATGATGCTTAATCTCCTCAATCCCTGCTTTTTTCAAAGCTGAAATTGGTACTACAGGGCACCCGAGAAAACCTTCAAATAATTTTAAGTCTATTTTTGTCCCCATTTTTTCAGCTAAATCCATCATATTAAGACAAACTATCATCGGTTTTCGAAGCTGTAGAAGTTGGGTAGTTAAATAAAGATTTCTCTCTAAATTTGTGACATCTACAATATTAATAATCAAATCTGGTGTTTCATTGATGATGAAACTGCGAGCAATCTCTTCGTCTATAGAATAAGAAGTCAGAGAGTAAATACCGGGTAAGTCAACAATTTCAACTTGCTGATTGGAAATCGATTTTACTGTATTTAGAAACCCAGTTTTTTTTTCTACTGTCACACCGGGCCAATTTCCTATCCTTTGATTTGTGCCAGTCAGTGCGTTAAACAAAGTTGTTTTGCCTGAGTTTGGATTTCCTGTTAGTGCAATAATTTTATTTTTTTTTGCTACATTCATTACATTTTCCTTTAACAGAAAGGTTAAAATCATCTATTTTAAAATCATGTTTATCTGTTATTTTTTTTATATTTCTATAAATTTTTTTTGTATCTTCTTCTTCAATGACAAAACCGCAAGTTTTGCAGAGTATATGGATGTGTTGAGGATGACCAAAAGTGTGCTCAAAAGTCTCTTTACCGTTGATATTTCCAGCTATTTTAACTAAACCGCAATCGACGAGCATAGGAATGGTTCTGTAAATAGTGGTCATTGAGACATCGAAATCGTTATTATTGGTAGAAGATGTCTTTAAGAAATCGTATAATGATTCTGCCGTAAAATGCTCGTGTAAATCAAATACTGCTTCTAAAATCGCCATTCTTTGTGAAGTTAACTTCAATTGTTTTGAGGATAAATAATGTTCATATATATCTTTATGATTTTTCATACTCACTCCTAATTGATAATGAATGTCATTTTCTTCAACAAGGTTATTTTGTCAAGCGTTTGTGAAAATATTTTTTTTGTAGTGATTTATTATGGACCCATAAAGTAATAATATTTTGAATATATATACCAGGAAACTGAGTTAAATTAAATAAAATAATTAACCAAAGGAGGCAATAATAATGGTTGATAACAAATATACATCGATAGTGAATGTTGATTTTCAATATGCCCATCGATTTATGAATTGGAAAAGAGAGGCAAAACACCTTCATGGACACTCTGGATTGCTTACGATTGAATTAGAAGATACAGTAGATCCTGTGACAGGTTATGCACACGCATGTAAAGATGGTCTTAAAAAAGCTTGGGAGGTTCTAGATCATTTTCATCACGCATTGCTACTTCAAGAAGGCGACCCGCTACTCGATGTGGTTCTTTCTACATATGAAAAGCACGGAATAATCAACGATCCTGAGCATTGTATACCATTAAAGAAAATAGAACATGCTCTTGCATGGTCATATCCAGAGTATAGAATTGTTGTTACAAAAAAGGTTTCTACTTGCGAAAATCTCTACGAACTTTTCTATGAATTACTTAAAGATAAGATGCCTATCAAAAAAATCACAATGCGTTCTTCTCTTATGAATGCTGCATCCAAAGAATTTAAGTAAAAGAAACATTCTAGATTTCCATCTGGTTAAATGTATCATCGTGGGCAAACACCATATTATCCCACCCTGAAAGGTGTATATTGAATTTAAAATTTCTCTTGACAAAAAAACTACAATAAAATTTATTGTATTTGCCAGGCTCGGTGCAATTTCAGATTATGAACCAGGTCAGATTCGGAAGAAAGCAGCCTTAAGTAGCCCCTGAGATGTGTCATCGATGTCCTGGTTTTATTTAGAGAATAATTTTGGAAGAATATTTTGTTATAATTTGCTAATAAATAGTTATAAATATATCAAATATTTTTGGAGGAAAAGATGAAAAAAATCATCACTATCTTAGTATTAATAAGTATTTTTAGTTTTTTGAACACACAGACGGTGTTTGATGGACCGAATCCAAATTTCAATCCGAATTTCAATCCAAATTTTAATTTGGGTGGATTTATAAGTCCTGACAAGGTTCAGATGAATCATTCAATGGCTTTCACAAGTGGTGTATCCTCACGAGGTGATGGTTTTTATCAATCTTCATATACAAACCATCTACAACTTCAATTGCAACCCAATTTAAAGCTAAATGTCGATTTAAGTGTTGTAAACCTTGGAACTATGACCCACAACAACGACTTAAATTTTAACGCAAATAATGATAATCAAAGTATGGTAGTGCCAGCATTTTCTTTGGAATTTCGACCTAGAGAAAACACTACATTTTATTTTGAATATCGGCAACATAGAGGATTTCAATCACCATATCAGAGCCGAGATGGTGGATGGTGGGGGAGATAAAGAACTGACAAAACTATATTAGATAGCCACTTTATTCCTGATGCCTATCGTCATATTATTCAAACAACTCATTTTTATCCTTACAGGATTTGTGATTATATATGTTGATATAAAACGAAATATTATCCCAGATATTATAACAATCCCTTTGATAATATTGGGATTATTTTTTTCTCTTTTAACTTCAGAACCGAGCTGGCAATCATCAGGAATAGGTGCATTGTTTGGTTATTTATTTTTTTTTCTGATAGCTTGGTTTTATCAAAAAAAAACAAAAGAAATCGGGCTGGGTGGTGGCGATGTGAAATATTTAGCAGCAATAGGTGCATTTCTTGGATTTTGGGGTGTAATATTTGTAATTTTTATCTCTTCTGGTTTAGCTTTGTTGACTTTTCTGGTGCGATTTTTAATTTCAAAAAATAAACAGCGAATTTTGCCATTTGGACCATTTTTAGCAGTATCTGGCTTTTTGTATATGTTTTGGGGACACAACTTTTATTTATTAATAAGCAAAAATTTTTAATTTAATAAAAAATATTCAGAGAATATATAATGAAAATAGGATTTTTAGGACCAGCAGAACCTTTTAGAGGTGGCATAGCTCAGTTTCTGCATAATATGGCAGATGAATTGTCAGAAAAAGAAGAAATAATAGTATTTACATTTATAAAGCAATATCCTAAACTTTTTTTCCCCGGAAAAGAACAGACAGAAAAAACAGAAAAAAATCATAATTATCCCATTTTACGAATAGTGACACCCTACAATCTGCTGACATGGAAAAAAGCTGCCAAAAGTATAGCTCAACATGGTATAAACCATCTCATAATCAAATATTGGATACCTTTTTTTTGTCCTTGTTATACCTTTATAATAAAATATTTAAAAAAACATACAAATATAAAAATTCACATTCTTTGCCACAATCTTGAATATCACGAAAAATGGTTTTTCTCAGAAGTTCTTTTGAAAAAAATGGTCTTAAAATCAGATAGTATAATTGTTTTGTCGGACAATGTTTTAGGTAGTTGGAAAAAATTAAATATCAACAATATAAAAATCATCAAACTTTTTCATCCTTTATACAAAATAGATTCAGAAAAACCTAGTAAAAATAGTTCTTTAAAAATTATTTTACCCACTGAAACTGTAAAATTGAAGCAAGAAACAGAAATATCTGCAATCGAAAAAAGACGATGTGTTTTATTTATTGGGTTTATAAAATATTATAAAGGATTGGATATATTTTTAAAATCGATACCCTTAGTTTCAGAGCGTTTATCAGATATTCAATTTATCATCGCTGGAGAAGTTTATGGCAGTTTCCAAAAATACGATGAAATAATTAAAACTTTTGGTTCAAAATACAACATCATCTTCAATAAAAAATATGTTACTATTGAGGAGATACCTCATTATTTTTCTATAGCTGATGTTGTCATCGTGCCTTATAGGTCTGCAACTCAAAGCGGGATAATTCAACTTGCATATTCATTTAAAAAGCCAGTTATAGCTTCTGATATACTAGGTTTGCGAGAAATGGTTTTGGAAAATAGGACAGGACTACTCTTTGAAAAAGAAAATTATCAAGATTTAGCAGAAAAGATAATAAGATTTTTTCAACTCTTTGAAAACAAAGACTTTACAGATGAGATAAATGAATATAATAAACAATTTACATGGGAAAAATTTACTAATGATTTATTGTTTTCTTTAAATAGTTTTTGAGGTATATTTTATGATAAATAAAATTTTTATTATTAATATCGGAAATGAGTTATTAACAGGTAGAATAACGAATACAAACTTAACTACTCTGGGACAAAAGCTCTTATCATTGGGATTCGAAATAACAGAGGCTTATGTGATTCCTGATGTTAAAGATGCAATCTTTGAAACTCTAAATAAAGTCTGGCTGGACTCTGCTCTGATCATCGTTACTGGAGGTCTCGGACCTACTAAAGATGATATCACCCGAACTACATTAGGAGAATTTTTCAAAAAAGAAATGATTTTTTATGAGGATATAAATGAAGATATTAGAGAGAGCTTTCGAAAAAGAAATTCTGAAATGCCAGAAATAAACAGGGTTCAAGCATATATTCCCCAAGACTTTATGCCACTAAAAAACAAACATGGTACAGCTCCAGGGATGTATTATAAATGCGATAATCGTCACCTTATTAGTCTCCCCGGTGTCCCTTTTGAAATGGAACATCTGTTTGAGGAGTATGTGGTAGATATTTTGGAAGCCAATAAACCAGAAATGGAGTTTTGGGTTTATGATATAAATACTTATGGTATTGGCGAATCCGCAGCAGCAGAGATTATTGAAAATATTTCTCTTGCAGAAAATGTAAAGCTTGCCTGGTTACCACATTTAGGGCGAGTTGATCTTCGTCTAATGGGATGTAATAAAGAAGGAATAATGAAGGCATTAGGTTATATAGAAGAAAAATTGAGTAACTATATATGGGGAAAAAATGAAAAAAATCCTATTGATAAATTGCATCAAGAATTAATAAATCGACAAATGACTATAGCAACTGTCGAATCTTGTACTGGAGGTATGCTTAGCTCTCTTTTAACGACAAAATCAGGTTCATCAAAATATATGATGGGATCAGTTGTGTGCTATTCTAATGATGTTAAAATTAATACACTTGGAGTATTGTCAGAAACAATAAATAAATATGGAGCTGTCAGTCTTGAAGTTGCTCATGAAATGCTCGAAGGATGTAAGAAAATGTTCAATACAGATATTTGTTGTGCTATTACAGGAATCGCTGGTCCAGAGGGTGGTTCTAAAGAAAAACCTGTCGGAACTGTCTATATAGGCGTGTCAATATTAAATAAAAAAAGAGTTGAAAAATGCTATTTTATAGGTAATAGAGAGCAAATAAGGCAAAAAGCAGTAGATAAAGCTGTTTTTATGGTATTAGAAGAGATATAAGATAGTATTTTTTCTCCAAAAAAGTATATTTTTATTCTACCAAGCCATAATTCCTACGGAGTCCTCTCCGAAAAGTATATAAATAAAATTTTACCTTACATAAGCCTCTTAGGTATTTGAGTCTCCGTAGCAGAAATCTCCGATTTCCTCCCCGTAGCAGAAATCTCCGATTTCCACCCCGTATCAGAAATCTCCGATTTCCCACCCCGTAGCAGAAATCTCCGATTTCCACCCCGTAGCAGAAATCTCCGATTTCCCACTCCAAAATTTTACCTTACATAAGCCTCCTTAGGTATGTGAAGCTAGGTAGAAAATGATGTAAAATCACAAAACCGCATCCCG
>WRLO01000035.1 GCA_009777575.1 Candidatus Cloacimonadota bacterium | reverse complement strand
TGGGTGAGGGGGGTGTGGCGCTATAAGCTGGGCGTGGCGGGGGTCGGGGGGGTGCGGGCGTGGGGCGGGGGGGGGGGGGGCGGGGGGGGCGGGGGGGCGGGGGGGGGGGGGGGGGGGGTAAACATGCCTTTATTTAAGGCATAAAAAGGTATTCCTTGAGCTATCTCGGTCAAGGTATACATCGAAGACCATTTTTTGAAAGTGCCGCTATTTTGCGAATTTTGACCTTTCCTGTTGATTTTGGCAAAAATGCCTAATCCCACTTCATTTCCCATAATTAATTATTCCCGTTTTTCGTATTCTTTATCAATTAGGAACAATTATTTAAAACAACTCCAAAAAGTCAAGAACTTTTTTTTTATTTAGTCATAAATTTTATTTCAAAAAACCTTTCAAACCTTTTTCTATAAAGAAAATATTCGATAAAAAAATATTTTTTAACTAGTTCTCATTCAAAATAATAAATAGCCTGAATAGGATTTATCTTTGAAGCTTTTATTGCAGGATATAAACCTGACAAAAAACCTATCAAAAAAGCAAAACCTATCCCTAAATATATACTGAGTATAGAAATGGGTATCGTAGTTTTAAGAGCCATACCGAGAGCCTGAGTGAGTAATAAACCCAAAATAATACCGATTATAGCTGCTATAGCAGAAAGAGTTACAGATTCAATGATAAAATAAAAAAATATATCTAAATCCCTAGCTCCTACTGATTTTCTAATGCCAATTTCTATCATTCTTTCATTAATTGAAATTAATAATGTTGAAAAAAGACCAATTCCTCCCACCAAAAGAGATACAGTAGCAATAATAAAAAGAGCTATCCCCCAATTTTTTAACATCTCATCCATTTGTTGAGTAAATTGTAATATTTCAGCAGATACATCCTGAAACGAAAAATCTCTATTCATATTTCTTCTTGCAAGTAAAATCTGAGTTGCTCTATTTCGCATGTCTGCGAATCCTTCTGAATCATGAGAATGCATAGCGATATAGTTGATAGACATATTTTGACTGAGATACATAGCACCTGTTCGCAATGGGATATATACTGCTTGTAAATCCCAGTTTCTTTGCCAAGGATTAAACTGCATTGTTCCAGCCTTATTTAATGGATCTTCGTCAAGAATACCTATAATTTGATATCGATGGCCACCAGTTGTATAATATTTTCCAAGAGGGTCTTCTCCTTTGAAATGGTCTTCAGAAAAAGTTGGTCCTACTATTGCTACTTTCATACCTCTGCTTAATTCAAAAGCATTAAAAAAGCGACCTTCTTTTAAATAAAAAGTATTTGCATGGAAATAATCTTCGTTTGTTGCTCGAACCCTAAACCATTCTCTGCTTATAGGATTACGATTCCAAGATTCTACCATCCCATAGATGTATTTCGTATCTAATTCTTCTCTCAATGCCTCATAATCTCTATAGGTCAAAGGAATTGCTCTTCTGGCTGCTGTTTGCATTCCACCCATTCGCCCAAATCCCCGACCACGCATACCTCTTTGAGCTCCAGAATTTACTACGAGCATATTTGTCCAACCCATACCTTCAATATTTTCTGCTATCACAAGTCGTATACCATTAACAGAAGAAAACATCGCTACAACTGAGGTGATTCCAATCAAAATTCCCAGAAGTGTCAATAATGACCTAAACTTGTGATTCAATATTGTTTGTAAGCTACTGTTGATAGCATCAAATAAAAACATATTTTATTCCTTATTTTAAAAGATGAAGACATTCATATTACCAGCAAACATTAATAATTCAGATTTTTTTACAGGTAAGATGCCTGCGTTCCAAATCCCATCTTTGCGAGGTCATTTCTTGCTATTCTCATGAAGCATTTTCAATATTCTAAAAATATTCTTTATTACATTCTGGACATACTAACACTGGTTCGCCTGTTTTCATCGGTCTTTCTTCGAGAAAATAATGTCCACATTCTTTGCATTTTGTCTCTACTGGTTTGTAATTTGATATATATTTACAATCGGGATATTTTGTGCAAGAATAAAATACACCTGAATTTTTTCCTTTTTTACGGGTGATATTACCTTCTTTACAAAGAGGGCATTTTACTCCAGTGGCAATATTTTGAATATTTTTGCATTTTGGGTAGCCAGAACAGGCTAAAAACTCTCCATAACGACCATTTCTGACTAACATATCCTTGCCACATTTTGAACATTTTTCATCTGTTGTTTTAGGTTCAGTGCTGACAGCGATTATGTTTTCGCCTTCTCTCTTGAAATTCATTGCGTTCTTACATTTTGGATAACCAGAACATGCAATAAATTCAACTCCTTTTCTTGAACGCTTTATTACCATTTCTGACCCACATTTTTCGCATTTTATACCTGTTTCTTGTGGGTTCCTATCTATCAACTGAAAATCTCCATTTTCATCTTTTTTGAAGTTTTTTATGTTTCGGCATTTTGGATAGTTTGAACAACCTAAAAACTGACCTGTCTTAGACATCTTAACTACCATTTTATTTGCACATAAATCACAGAGAATATCAGTTTCTTCTGTCATTTCTTTTTTAGTTTCCTTAATATTGACACCGCCTATCAATTCTTTGATAGAACCATAATATTCTGAAAGCAATGAGACCCATTCTTGTTTTCCATACTCGATATCATCAAGTTTATTTTCCATCTCGGCTGTAAAACTGACATTAAAAAGCTTATCAAAATTTGATACTAAAAATTTATTTACTGCATGCCCTAAATCTGTAGGATAAAACTTTTTTTCTTTTATTTCCACATATTTTCTTTCTACGATTGTGTTAGTTATACTCGCATAAGTTGAAGGGCGTCCTATCCCTTTAGATTCAAGCTCTTTTATGAGTTGTGCTTCTGTAAAGTAGGCTGGAGGTTTCGTAAAATGTTGTTTTCCTATTATCTCTGTTTTTTCCAGTAAATCTTCAATTTTGTAGTCCTTATGTATGTTTTCCCCCATTGACACATTGATGTGAGGATATACATCAAAAAATCCATTTTCTAAAACAACACTTCCTGATGTCTTAAAAATTCCTCGTCCACAGCTGATTTCAAGAGCTACTGTTGAAAGACGCATATTTATCATTTGTGAGGCTGTAAATCTTTTCCAAATAATCTCATAAAGTTTAAACTGATCTCGAGATAATGAACTTTTTAAACTCTCTGGAGTTCGCCATGGATATGTGGGTCTGATTGCTTCGTGAGCATCTTGAGCAGCATTTTTATTCGTAAATATTCTGATAGTTTTTAATACTTTTTCTTTACCATATTCTCTTTCTAAAAATTCTCTCAATGCTTCATTTGCTTCTGTGGCTATTCGAACTGAGTCTGTTCTCATATAGGTGATAAGACCAAGAGTTTCACCTTCTATATCCAAACCTTCATATAATTGCTGAGCAACCGACATTGTTTTTTTTCCTGTAAAATTTATCAGTCTTGAAGCATCTTGTTGCAAGGTGCTTGTGATATAAGGTGGCGGAGGTTGTATTTCCCTTTCAGATTGCTTGTAGGAAGATATTTTTGATTGATTGTTTTGTAAATCTTTTAGTATTTCATCGGTCTGTTCTTTGTTCTTTAAATCAATTTTTTTGCCTTCAAACTGTTGTAATGTTGCCTTAAAGGGTGGTAGTTTATCTTTCCAAAAATCAGCCTCGACAGACCAGTATTCTTCAGGAATAAAAGCCTTTATCTCATTGTCTATTTCACAGATCAATCTCAACGCTACAGACTGAACTCTTCCGGCTGATAGACCACTACTTAATAGTTTCCATAATAATGGGCTTATTTTGTAACCGACTATTCTATCCAATACGCGTCGGGCTTGCTGAGCATCTACTTTATTAATATCTATTTGAGAAGGATTTTTGATCGCCTCATTGATTGCTTTTTTCGTGATTTCATTGAAAACTATCCTATATACTGGTTTATTTTTAATTTCTTTTTCCAATATAAATGCCAGATGCCAAGCTATTGCCTCGCCTTCACGGTCATTATCGGGGGCTAGATACAATGAATCTGATTCATTTGCTGATTTCTTAAGTTCATTGATCAGGGCTTTTTTCCCAACATCAATAACATAAAAAGGTTCAAAATTGTTTTCAAGGTCTACACCTATTTCTTTTTTGGGTAAGTCGCGAACATGCCCCATTGAAGCTTTGACAATAAATTTATTGTCGAGGTATTTGCTAATTGTTTTCGCTTTAGCTGGCGATTCAACTATTATTAAAGGTCGTCCCATTTGATCCCCATGTTTATTTAAATTATTTTTTTATGCTTGAAAAAAGGTTTTATTGTTGTTTCAAGCATATTTTTTCACAAATTTTTAAAACAGCTTTTTTTGTCAACTACTTTTTATATTTCCCAATTGTAGCATTTCCACTTGACATTGATTGTTCTATCGTAGAAGTAGTCCCATAAGTGTCAACTTCTCGCAATTTATGCTCGTAGTGCCAATCTCCGATTGGCATTTATAATGTTATGTAGCAATCGGAGATTGCTGCTACGAACAAAAGATGACACTTGATTATGGCAATCGGAGATTGCCGCTACGAACAAAAGATGACACATAAGGGGTTGCCTCTACATTGAAATGAAAAAAATAATTGACAAAAAACATGTTATTAAAAAATTTGCAACTATTAAAAAAAGAGGGTTATATGGCGAATGATAAAATACAAATTTTGATTGAAGAGTATACCTTGACCAAGGACCTTTATCTGAAAGTGAAAACAGGAAAGGATTTATGTATAGCCTTGAGTAAAAATGGCAGATATGAAGAAGGTTTGAAATATGGCTATGAAATATTGATGCTTGCCGAAGAGATAAAAGAAGATGAATTATTGTTTTATGCAAATATTGGCATGGGTTTGATCTATTTCAATCAAGCGATGTATAATGAAGCAAAATATTATTTTCAAAAGGCTTTAGACAAAGCTTTTACATATGAAAACAAAAATCATATTGCACAAGCATACAACAATTTAGGAACCATTCATCTAAACAGCGGTATCATCCACAGTGCAATTGAGTATTACACAAAAGGAATATCTTTAATTGAGCAAATAGACCAAATTGAGGATATACAATTATTAATAGGGTTATATGTAGGTATAGGGAATGCATATGTATCCATAAAGGAAATTGGTCAAGCTCAAGAATATTTCAAAAAAACCATCAGAATAAAAGAGCCTGCAGCTCTGGCAATTAGCTATTTCAATATAGGTTGTATATACAATGATCAAAACGATTTTGCCTTAGCCTTAGGATATTTTAAAAGGTCATACAAGATTTATGAAACAGAAAACAATATATACTTTATGTTTTATTGTTCATTAAATATCGGGACAATAAATTTAAAACGAGAAAGGTATGATTCAGCATTACAAACTGGTTTTGAACTATTAGAATTTTCAAAAAAATACAATAATAAAGTATTTCTCGTTAATGCCTCCTTATTAATAGCGAGAGTTTATACTCAAACAGGTGAATATGAGAAAGCTTGCGAATACTTCAATCAAATAAAAGAGCATTCAAGTTATGCCGACTACAATGAGTTTTTAGTCGATTATTATGAAAATTATGCATTGTTTTTATATAAAACGGAAAAATATCAAGAAGCATGCGACTATTCAATGAAATTAAAAGAACTGATGGAAAGAATTGCCGAAGAGGATTTTACTACGAATAAGACATATCTGATGACAAAGTTTGAAGCAGAGCAAAAACAAAAAGAGATCGAAATATATCGGTTGAAAAATGTGGAGTTAGCCAACACTCAAACTATGATAAAACATCAAATCGAAGAGCTTATCCATATCAAGGAAACGCAAGACAATCTACTAGTTATGATTTCCCATGATCTAAAAAATTATATTGGTGGTATCACTCAAACTCTTGATGTATTAGGACACAAAGATAAAATCCTCTCAGAAAATAAATACATCCAACAAATTTCTACTTTGAGTAATAAGTCAATGGCTCTAGTAAGAGAAATAATGTCAGTGAATAAATTGAGTATTGAAACAGATGCTATACCCTTTGTGGAACATGATTTGAATGAAGTTATCGAAATGTTTTCGGAACACCTCGTAATCATGGCACAAAATAAAAATATCGATATGAGTTTCGAATACCATACAGAAGCATTACTATGTATGATAAATATAGATAAAATTTATAGAGTCATAGATAATCTCTGCATAAATGCCATCAAATTTACGAATAAAGAAGGTAAAGTAAAAATAAAAACTCAAAAATCTGATAGCTTTGTTGAACTTCATATCATAGACAATGGAATAGGAATAGCGGAAGACAAGTTGCCATTATTGTTTAAAAGATATACCAATATAAGGAGACAGGGAACAGCGGGCGAAGAATCAACAGGATTAGGGTTATATATAGTGAAACAAATAGTAGACCTGCATCTTGGTGAAATCGAAGTGAGTTCAGGGGTCAATCAAGGGACTCAATTTGTGGTTAAATTGCCAAGAGCATAATTTGATTTTTATCTGAAATCAATAATAAAATTATTTATTTCCATGCAAATACAAATATATTTACCAGAAAAAGTAAGATATATCTTAGAAACATACCAAAAGCATGGCTATCAGGCTTTTGCAGTAGGCGGATGTATCCGTGATAGCATTATTGGAAAAGAGCCAATAGACTGGGATATCTGCACATCTGCAATTCCAAGTCAAACTATTGGGATATTCACTGAACATAAAATCATAAAAACAGGAATGAAACACGGCACAGTCACTCTTTTAATGGAAGATGAAACTTCCTGTACAGGAGAGTTAAGTATAGATAGGTTAGAAAATTTAAACTCTCAATCACAAAAAACAAATACATCAATTAATTACAAACATTTTGAAATAACTACTTATCGTATAGAAGGTAACTACACTGACAATAGACATCCTGATGAAATAGAGTATGTTAAAGAGATAGAGATAGATTTATCAAGAAGAGATTTTACTATAAATGCTTTAGCTTACAATCAAGAACATGGTCTTTTGGACTATTTTAATGGCATAGACGACCTAAAAAATGGTATCATAAAATGTGTAGGAAACCCAGATAAGCGATTTCATGAAGACGCTCTAAGGATATTAAGAGCATTAAGATTTGCATCTGTATTAAATTTTGATATCGAAGCGGAGACGAAAAAATCAATCTTTGAAAATAAAAAATTATTACATAATATTTCCACAGAAAGAATAACTATCGAATTGAATAAACTTTTATTAGGCGATGGTGTTGGGAAAATAATTAATAATTTTTTTTGTGTTTTTGAAGAATTTATTCCAGAATTAAGCCCTCTCAAAGGATTTGATCAAAAAAATCCTTTTCATTGTTTTGATGTTTTGACACATACTCTTAAAAGCATAGATTTTGCATCAAAAGACTTATTAATAAGGCTTGCAATGTTGTTTCATGACATTGGGAAACCAGAATGTTATACAGAACAAGATGGTATAGGTCATTTTTATGGGCACGCTTCAGTAAGTGAGAAAAAAGCATTTGAAAGACTTACCAAACTAAAATATGACAATGAAACAAAAAAAATTGTATCTGAACTCATATTATATCATAATCTTGAAGTTTTACCTGAAGAAAAAAATATTAAAAAATGGTTAAGAAAAATAGGAGCAGAAAGACTCAGACAACTTTTAGAAGTTAAAAAAGCAGATATATTGGCTAAAGCTCACCATGTTTTGAAGTGTAATCTTTGCTTTTTGGAAGAAAGCGAATTACTGTTAGAAGAAATTATTTCACAAGAGCAATGCTTTTCATTGAAAAATCTCGCTATAACAGGCAAAGATTTATTGGAGTTAGGAATTCAAGAAGGGAAAACCATTGGAGATATATTGAATATCCTTTTAGATAAGGTGATAAATAACGAAATATCAAATGAAAAAGATGCATTATTGGGCGCAATTAAGGATTTAACTCATTTCTGATAATGAAGAGGCTGTCACATAGTGAAAAATTTTTCATTGTGCGACAGCCTCTTACTATATGAGCTTCATTGGCAGTGCCTCTACAAACCTCATAAGCAGTTCTAGCATCAATCAAAGTAAATGATATTCCCAGTGTGCCATGCGCTAGTAGCTTAATCAAGTCTTTTGATTTATTTCAAGATCATAAATCTCCTTAAAAGCACGGTTTCGTAGTCATCAAATCTGATGAAATAAATTCCAGAAGGTAGATTTTGCCTACCAATATCCCAGTTTAAACTATTTATGACATTTTTATTTATTGGGATATTTTCATCACTAATTCTTTGTCCTCTGATGTTATACAAAGAAATTCTGATGGAATCTGAGTTATAACTCGAAACATCTATTTTTAAAGTGTTTTCGTTCAGCAAATTAAATGGATTCGGATAGATTGAAACTTGTAAAGGCTCGGGAACCACTACGATGTCACCACCTTCTACAGTTACAGAAGCAATAAACCAACCTTCCAATGGTAAAATACTTTCGATTGGGTTATAACTGACATCATAAGCTCTGATACGATAATGAAACTCTGTAATTCCTACTAACATAATATCAAGCAAGAATGTATAGGTGTCTAACTCTGTATTTTCCATAAAAGATGTAACGACATCGTTATTTAAATCCGTAAAATAATCAAAATACACAGCGCCAACACCTATATTGTCAGTAACTTGAGCTGAAAAAAGAATAGGCATTTCTTCTGGTTTAATTTGAGTTATTTCCTGATGTATAATGAGTGGGCCTGTTGTCCCCAACACATTAACAATAAACCAATTTTCAATGGGTAAAATGCTTTCATTGGGCGGTATATCAGTATCAATAGCCCTAATACGATAATGAATCTGTTTTACCCCCTCTAGAGAAATGTCCAGAGATAAAACATAAGTATCTATTTCTAAAAGGTTCATTGCAAGCGAAATAGGATCAGTGTTACCGTTTAAGATATATTCAAAATAGACATTTGCTATACCGACACCACTTGTGACCCGTGCAGAAAATGCAACAGGCATATCCTGAGGCATTATATCAGCAATTTCTGTGTGGATAATCACTGGTAGTGATGGATGAGAAATATTAACAGTAAACCAACCTTCAAGAGGTAAAAAAACTTCATTAGGAGGATTGGATGTGTCTAAAGCTCGAATACGATAAAACAGCTCTGAAACTCCACTTAATGATGTATCAAACATTAAAGAATAAACATCACCTGTTGTGTTTTCCATTTCATAAATATGGACGCCATCAACCTCATTTTTAAAGTATTCAAAAGCCACATAACTAACTCCAACATTATCAGTGACTTGAGCTGAGATAAGGATTGGCATCTGTTGAGGACTCAATTCATTAATTTCATTATGAACAATCGTTGGGGGGATAGCGTCTCCTGTAAATACAGTCCAATGAGCCCAAGCTGCACCTATATAGGGGTGATTTGTTGCTCTTCCAGTTTGGTCGACACCGCGAACATAGTAAAACAAAGAGTCACCGGGTGCAAAACCTGAAATAGAAGCAGCAAAATTATCGGGTTGACCGCTGATAGGAGTCATAATGCTTTTTTGAAAGGAACCTTGATTAATTCTGTAGTAAACATTTAAAGAATCAGGATTTAGAGGATGTCCTGTAAAAGATTTAATATTTGCAGAAATACTTATCTCATTTTCAAAAACTACCTCGCGAGAAAGAGGAAAATGGTCAATAAAAACTATTCTTCTTTCAGCCAACTCTTTTGCTCTACAATGCAAAGCGTCTGTAGATTCCCAAGGGTTGTTAGTTGTGTTTGGAACGCCAATGATAGTATAACCGGGCATAGCATCTGTATAAACTTGAAGTGCTGCAAGGTCATTGGCATTAGGATTTGTATTCGTAATAGGCACAAAAACCCTATCGTTTAAGATGATAGAATTTGTATAGGGTTGGTTGTTTGGAGTATTAACTCTCACTACATTGTAGTTTCTACCCCAAGCTGACATTTGATTCGATAAATAGGTTGCAACCTGCTCTAAAGCATTGTATTGAGGATGAGAGGTAGGAACACCCCTGAGAAGAATAGTATCAGGGGAAAGAAATTTAGCCCAGCAATCAATGTGATCGATATAAGTAGCATTGGGGTCTTGTAGGACATGATATTCAGAAACCCCGAGAAATTCAAGCATGTTCTGATTAACAAGTTGAGAGTTATTGCCGTTTTCAGTATAAGCAATATGAGAAGAAAAAGCAATATTTAACCCATCGTTCATATAATTTCCGCCACAATGAACAATGTTCATATTGTAAATAGACAAAGTGTCATAAACAGCGTAATGATTGTTAAAAGCATTGTCATTGGGACGAGGTCGATTGTAGGTGAAATTGATTGCATTTAGTTGACCATCAGAACTAAATGAAAACCAAGGGCCATAATCTCTAGTCCAATAGGAGTCAGAAGAAGCTAAAACAAATTCTACATTTGACATATTGACATTGGCATTGTTAAATGCGTTTATAGCTTGGTTTCTGACATTGGCATTTGCCACAATAGTGACTACTCGTAGCTCTAAAGAAAATTCCCGGACTAATTGCAAAGGTATACCTAAAGGGTACCGAATCAATACTCCGCTCATTTGCTCAAATTCAGAAACAGGTCTAATAGGCGGATTTGGTGGTGCAAGTCTTGGAAAAGATATTGGGTCACCATCAATAAAAATGTCCTCAGATATCTCGGGAAAAGCCAGATTTCTTGGTGGAGGAACTGCATCATGCTCAGTTTGAGAAGACGATTCCAGAATAATGATTCGTGCTGTTAAACTCATAGAAAAAATTATGAGTAAAAGGATTAACAATAGTTTTTTCATGTTTATATCTCCATGTTTATTAAAAGAAGTGCCATAATATTTATTGAAGCAAAAATGTCAAGATATATCTGAATTAATCATTTCATAATTTCAGTTTCTTATAACCAGAATCCTTTGAATATGTGAAAACTCGTTATTAATAACCCTTACAAAATATATACCACTAGCAAAATCATCAATTATCAATTTCAAAGCAGTATTATCGTTTAAGGTTGTATAGTCATAGTTAATCATTTTTTGGCCTCTGACATTATAAATTTCTATTTTGGTGGACGAAACGACAGGCATTTTAAAATCAAGAGAAAAAAAGTTTTCTCGAATAGGATTTGGAAAGATGCTAAAATAAACATCATTCGCAGGAATAGTTTGATCATTTTCTGAAACATAATAGTCAAGAGTGATGAAATTTTCATTATCAGTGGAAAAGACAAATTGACCGTCTCCAAAAGGCTCAAAATGATTAAATGCGAATATAGCATTCTGATAAAAATTATTCTCTCCATTTATGCCTCTAATTACATAACCATCACCACGAAATTCAGCGACTATAGGATAAAATCCCCCTGTATTAGAGTATGATATCAATTTACTCAAAGGTGTATCATAGTTTAAATTTATTTGAGGGGTAGTGTTTATTTGATTGAGAACTGAGTATGGACTACAATAAACCAAAGTAGGAGAACCAATATCAATATTGAAATTGATATTGGTCAAAGGATTTTGGATATTTATGATAACAGGTATCACAAGGAGAGAGCTTGTTAAACTAGGCCATTCACCAAAATCAGGATCATTGGCAAGTGTTGAAAAGTCAACTCCTACCATCATAGCACCATTATTTATAGAAGAATTAATTGAGCCAATGGGTAGAAAATCGAATAAATCAATACTTGAAGGATCTAACAAGATAGATAAAGGAACCTTAAATAATCCAGCATTTAAAAGAAGGGGTATATTCAAATTAATCAGTGCATATGCAGATAAATCTTCCAATAACGAAAGGTCTAAATCGCTTAAATCAAGATTTTCCCAGTCTATATTTTCAAGGACAGTGTCAGGTTTTATTACCACAGCACCATAAGCATAAAAATTTGTTAAATTCCATGACATGAAAGGATAATCAGCTGCTACATTTTCTATTTTTACCCATAAACTTGTTTCAGTCAATGCGAAAGATTGATATTTTAAATCAAGGACTTCATCATCTAAAAGCCCTGTTTCACTAACGCCTGCTCTGATATAAAGGTTTGTTTGTTCTGTTTGATGATTTTGTAGTTGCCATGGAATGACAAAATTAAAAAAATCAGACTCAGCTCTGATACCGATAAAATTTAAGTCGCTATCAGGGGATTTAACAATAGCTCGTTGTTCAAAGTTATTAAACATCGAGAATACCGAACTATAGGTCTGGTTTTGAGAAAAAGTCAAGGCTTCAATCTCAAAAATGTCAAGGGCTTCAAAATAACTAGTCCTTAAAAAAATATCTCCTTCAGGAGTGATTGCACTTTGGCTTATTAAAGATAAAGCGTCAAAGAGTTGTGCATTTAAAAAAACAAAAATGGTAATAAATGCAACTAAAACAAGATACTTATACATCGTATCCTCCTATTGTATATTTTATTTTTATTATCTTATACTATGTCATGCAAAGGAAGTAAAATACTGGGGCTGAATCCTTATCGTAGCACATTCATACTGAATGATTTCCTTTACCCATTATCCATATTTTTTTCTAAAGTTAATATATTTTTATTATCTATGCGTTTATACGATATATTATCCATGATTTGTTGGACTAAATAGACTCCTAATCCGCCTATAGACCTTTCTACTAATGGGACATTAAAAATAGGGGGAGGTATTTCAAGAGGATTGAAAGGTTTTCCTAAATCTTCAAAAGTGATAATAACTTTTGATTGTTCTACAAAAATACTTAAAGTAAGATATTGGGTATCAATTTGAGAGTTTTCTATTTCATAAGCATGGTCAACTATATTGGCAAAAACTTCTTCTACAGCTATTAAAATATTGTTTTGAACCATTTGTGGACAATTGTAAATGAGTAACTCATCATTGATAAAATCAAAGGCTTTAGTTAAATTTTGAACATCAGCCTCTAAATAAATAGAATTTCTTGAAGTTGAAAGATTCAAGTCCTCAAATCCATTCGATAAATTTTCATTTTCAATGTGAACTGTATCCTCAATAACATCTTCTTTTATTACTTTAAAATCATCTGATATTTCGACAGGTTCCGGGTGATTAATTTTCAAAGCAAGCATAGTGATGTCATCTGCTTGCTCTGTGCCAGCAGCATAATTTTCGATTTCTTTTTTAATATTAGCTAAGATATCCATCAAAGGTAAATCTTTGTTTTTATTTATCACATCAAGCAAACGATTCTCAGAAAAAAGCTCTAATTCAGGATTCATTGCTTCGGTTATTCCATCTGTGTATAAATAGATAATATCACCCGCTCCTAGAACTATTTCTTCTTCTCTAAACACCGCATTTTTTTTCCATCCTAAAATATTGCTTGGTTTTGATTTTAAGTAAGTAAAATCTATATCAGAAAAATCCAAATCATCTTTGTTTTCAGTGTGGTAAAATTGCTTACTCATAATCAAAGGAGGATTATGTCCTGCATTGACATAAACAAATTTTCCATTAGAAATATCATAATAACCCATAAAAGCTGTTACAAACATACCTGTATCGTTGTTTTCACAAAGAGAAATATTAACAGCCTCAAAAAGTTCAGCAGGTCTCTTATTGGCAAAAGCATTGTTTTGAATCAAAATTTTAGCTATGACCATAAACAAAGCTGCTGGAACACCTTTGCCAGAAACATCAGCAATCACAATAGCGAGTGTGTTTTTATCAACAAAAAAGAAATCATAAAAATCACCTCCAACTTCTTTGGCGGGGTTCATAGTAGCAAATATATCGAATTCATGTTTATCAGGAAAGGGGGGGAAATTATAGGGTAGCATACTCGATTGAATTTCTGCGGCAATGTTCAGTTCTGCTTTAATTCTTTCTTTTTCAGTGTGTTCATTAGTATAAGCATCCATTGAAGTCTTTAAATCAGAGGTCATTTTATTAAAAGTTTTTGCAAGCATACCTAACTCGTCATTTGATGTTACTTCTGTAGTAATGTCTAAATTTCCGAGAGATATTTGAGCAACACTAAAAGTTAGCTTCTTTATAGGTAGATAGATAAATTTCGTAATCAATGAATACGCAATAGAAAGAATAAGCAAACTTATCAAGAAAACAGTTAAAGTAAAGGTTCTATTTCTGATTGCTGTTTCTAAAAATATCTCTTCAATTGGTGAGTAAACATAAAGATACCATTGATTGTTCATAGACCTACTCAAAGAGATATTAGCCACATCGCCAATCATAACAAAAGAAATATCAACATCATAAGCCTCCTTCCATGTTCTACTTGCAGATTCAATAGTGCCTGGTATTCTGACTTTATTAGTATCAATTGGTGTTATATTTGGTAAGGTTTCTGAAACTTTATATGTGTGAGCGATTACATGATTGTGTTCAGGGTCAAACATCAAAACAATACTATTTTCTGTAGGTTTAATAGAAGTAAGCTCTTCAATGACTTCATCTAATCTCCAATCAATGATAGAAATCCCTATCAAATCTCCATCTATATTGAATATTCCAGCTCCAGCAGTTATTACAAGCATGTTAGTAGTATCATCAATATAAGGCTTTATCCAAACAATTTGATAAGGGGACTCAACTTTATCAATAATATCTCTATACCAATTTAAACTGTGATAATCATAATCATCGCCAATATAATCTAGAATAACCTCACCGGTCTCATCATCGCGGTAAGCATGTATTCCCATATAGAGAGTATTTTCATTGAAGGCATATGGTTCAAACCAAAATCCACCTCCGGTAGCAGCTGGAAAACTTCTGAGTAACTCCAAAGCTGAAATTTCACCAATTTCCAATGACTGCGAAAAATAGAAAACAAGCCCACTTGTAGCTAATTGCACTACATTTCTTTCTATCAACATAATCACATTGTTTGCTCTAGCTGCCTCATATTTTATGGTTCTTCTGATACTTAATAATCGCAATCGTTGATAATCAGAAGTGGTTATGATCGAATAAACTGCAAAAATTATACCTAAGCAAATCAGCAAAGCAATCGAAATGGACAAAAATTTCGTTTTAAGAGAAATCATTTAAACCAGCATTTCTTCTAAAGCAGTCATGCCGAGAACATTTCTGACATTTTCAGAAGGGTCTTCAATGCCGAGACTACCACCAATTTCTGTTGTTTTCTTGTGCATTTTAAGAATCACTCTTATCCCAGCAGATGAAAGAAAATAGACCTGACTCATATTCAAGACGATATTAATTTCATTCTTTCTCATTGCCTCGTCTAGTTCAAATTGAAGTGAAGGAGAATTGTTTATGTTCACCCTTCCTCTCAAAATAAATCTGACTTTATCACCCTCTGTTTCTTTAGTGATTAAAATTTCATCGTTGTTCATAGTTTTACCTCAGTTTTATTTATTTAGATTTTATCATTCTTTTCAATGTTTCTATTTTGTGCCAATAAAAAAAAATGTGTAATTAAGTCAATAGAAAAAATAATATGTATTTCACTACTGACCGATTAATTTGTTTTTTGTTTATGTAACTATTGAAATAATAATGTTTTATGAACATATTTATCGATAGGGGGTAGGTTTTGTCCTAAGCCTCGGAAATTTATGAAAGGGGATACATTTTTGACTAAAATTGATTTAAACTAACTATAATGGAGAAATATGGAGTTAATTTTTCAAGATTTTGTGAATTAGGTGATTTTTTTTCATAAAATAGATTTTAGTCGGCTCGTAGGGAACGCATGTATGCGTTCCGCCTCTCAGTAATGAAAAATAAATTGTGGATAGCTTATGGATAAGTGAAAAAATTTACTTCTGTATCTCTCTATTTTTCAATATTATATCTGCAACTCTCTTTCCCCTCCTGTATGCTTCCCCTATCGCTCTCATGTAATATCTTGAAAATAAAAGAGTTATTATGAGTTATTTTTTCATAAAGAGGTCTTTAATTTTAGTCGGTCAGTAGTGTATGAATTTTAAAAATTTTTATTTATTTTTGTAACATAATGAAAATTTTGAGTTATTGTTTATGTTTTCTTAGGATTTCATTTTATGAGATTCTCCTTTTGAGACTCTGTAGCGATACAGAGTCTTTTTTTTATAATATTTTTGTAACATAATAAAAATCTTGAGTTTATTGATTTAAATTAGTTTAATCAAACATAATTTTTAACTCCTTATTGAGACTCTGCAGAGATGCAGAGTCTTTTTGTTGTTAAAACCCATAAGCAATACCTGCAGCCTGTGTATACCCTAATTGTCCATGCGTTCTAACTCCAACGGAAATATCTAAATCATTAATTGAGATAACAAAACCAGCAGAAAACTGGCTTGGATTAGTAATAAAACCTGAATTTATTGATATAATACTTGAAAGTTTATGAGAAGCTGCAAAAGCATATCTCATCTCAAAATTCTTTTCTTTTTCTACAGCAAGAGCAAATTTTGTTTTATCGAAAGGAATAATCATACATTCATACTTAAAAAGAGTTGGCAAATCAATGCCCACTTTAGAAGTATGAGATACATTGCTATAACTTAATCCATGATTAAATGCTCTGATAGTCCATATTGCTCCAATATTCAAAGTAAAAGCATCAAGTGTATCGTAACCCTGTATAGATTGGTTATAATATTTAATATTTGCTCCGAAAGTAAGGTTATTAATATTTTTATTATAACCTAGATAAAAAAGTTTATCAGAAATTTGATTGTTGTCCATGAAGATTGTGCCTGCGGTAAATATTTCATTGAATAAAGTAAATTGAGAGGCTATCTGAAAAATATTTAAATCCCAAAAACCATGAGGATTTGAATGACTAAGAGAAATGCCCTCATTTCTTTTTGCTGGCTGATAGAAGGCAGTATCAGGAGTGTCAGAGAGTAGATAAATTTCACCTAAAGCAATAATATTTGGCGATGAGATTAAATCTAAACCTAACGCATTTAATGATAAAGCGATAAATAAATAAACAAAAATAAAAAAAGTTTTCATTGTATAAGTCCTATATTTTAACTAAAAGAACAATATTTTTCAGAATAGTAAAAATGTCAACGAAAACAATTTTTATAGTAATTAACAATACAAAAAGCGGTCAAAAAAATATTTTTCAAAAAACACTTGCAAATAAAACGATGATTTTTATTTTGTCGCAAAAAGACAGAATTGATTATGGAGGAGACGATGTCCGTTAAACCTGTCAAGTCTCGAGAAGGGATAATCATATTAGACAGCGAAGAAACTGAAAACTTGTCAGATGTAGAGATAGCTGTTGAAAAAGTTTCAGGTGATTATAAAAAATCGCCTGTATTTTATTATTATGAATGGTGCAAAAAATGCGGCATTTGTGTAGCATTTTGCCCAACAAAATGTTTAGGTAGAAAACCAGATGGAACACCTTTTGTTGCATTTCCTGAAAAATGTGTCCATTGTGAAACTTGTGATCGCTTGTGTCCAGACTTTGCTGTTACAGGTGCAAAAAGGTAAGGTAGGTGATATATGACAAAGAAAGAAGAAAAAATGAATGTTCCAACAGAAAAAAATGAACCACATACCCAGTTATTACAAGGAAATGAGGCAGTAGCTTTAGGAGCTTTAGCAGCTGGGGTAAATTTCTTTGGAGGTTATCCAATCACCCCGTCAACAGAAGTAGCAGAATACTTATCTGAAGAACTACCAAAAGTAGGCGGAAAATACATCATGTTAGAAGATGAAATAGCAGGCATGTGTTCGGTCATTGGTGCTTCATTAGCAGGGGCTAAAGCGATGACTGCGACTTCTGGTCCTGGATTTTCTCTGATGCAAGAAGCCATAGGTTATGCAAAACAGGCAGAAGTTCCCTGTGTTGTAGTTAATGTGATGAGAAGCGGACCTTCTACAGGTCTTCCTACTAAACCATCTCAGGGCGATATTCAACAAGCTAGGTGGGGCAGTCATGGAGATGCTCCAGCTATAGTGTTATATCCTCATACAGTTCGTGAAGCCTTTGATTTGACAGTGAGAGCTTTCAATTTATCAGAAAAATATCGAACCTGTGTCACATTATTACTTGATGAAGTGTTAGGACATATGCGCGAAGCAGTCGTCTTGCCAGACCCTTCAACACTTCGTATTATCAACAGATTGAAGCCTTCTGTTCCTCCTGAGTGGTATAAACATTATGAAGAAAATCAGAAATACCCCACTCCTCTAGCGAGTTACGGAGAAGGTTATCGTTTTCATGTAACAGGTCTTGCTCATGATAGTCTCGGTTTCCCAACTAACAAAAGTAGTGAAGTTGCAGTGATGATGAATAGATTGAAAAAGAAAATCATTCATAATATCCGCGACCTTGTTCAGATAGAAACATTCAAAATGGATAATGCCAAAATAGCTGTTTTTGCTGCTGGTATATGCGCTCGCTCAGCAAAATCTGCGGTTAATCAAGCTAGATTTGATGGAATTCCGGTTGGATTGCTGAGACCATTAACAATTTGGCCATTTCCAGATGATGCAGCTAAGAAAATGCTCCGTGATGTCGATGTGGTCATTGTTCCTGAACTAAATGAAGGTCAAATGTGCCGCGAAATCGAAAGGTTAAAGATGGATCCAAAGAGTAAGCTCATTTCATTAACTAAAGTAGATGGCGAAATCATTACACCAGCAGAAATATTAAGAGTTATCAGGGAGGTAAATTAACATGGCTACAATTCCACAAAAAATCATTCATAGATACCTCAGACGCAATAAAAAATTTCCACATGTATGGTGTATGGGCTGCACAAATGGTATCGTTTTGGGTTCTTTGATTAGAGCCATAGCAGAGCTTGAGCTTCAAAAAGACAATGTAACTCTCGTTTCCGGTATCGGATGTTCGAGTCGTATGCCTGTATATGTTGATTTCAATACCTGTCACACTTTACATGGTCGTCCTATTCCTTTTGCAACAGGTATAAAGCTTTTCAAACCTGAACAAAATGTAATAGTTATCACTGGTGATGGAGATGCAACAGCTATTGGAGGCAATCATTTTATCCACGCTTGTCGTAGAAATATTGACATGACTATCTTGGTTATGAACAATAATATTTACGGAATGACTGGTGGACAATCATCACCAACCACGCCATTAAATGGAATATCAGTAACAACTCCTCATGGTAGTATAGACCCTGTTTTTGACATCTGTAAACTTGCTATCGGTGCTGGAGCAACTTTTGTTGCAAGAGCAACTGCATTTCATACTATAGAAACATCAAAAATCATCCGCGATGCAGTAATTCATAAGGGAACATCAGTAGTCGAAATCATGAGCACTTGCCATGTAAGTTATGGTAAACTAAACAAAAAAGGTGGTCCAGCAGAAATGTTAAGATTTCTAAAGGACAACAGTATCACCATTGCTGAAGCTGAAAAATTAGAACCTGAGAAAAAAGAGGGTAAGATAATCAGAGGAATTTTCCACAAAGTTGAACAACCAGAATATTGCGAACGCTATCAAGCTCTTTGCGATTCACTTCAAAAAGATGAGAAACCCGAAGCAGCTTCTCCAAAGAAAGAGGAGGCAAAAAAATGAACAGATTTAGAAAAGAATTTCGTCTAAGTGGTAGTGGTGGTCAAGGGCTCATTGTAGCAGGAATTATTCTTGCTAAAGCAGCTTCCAATGAGGGATACAAAGTTACTCAGACTCAAAGCTTCGGTCCTGAAGCCCGCGGTGGCTCTTCAAGAACTGATGTTGTGATTTCCAACAATGAAATATATTTTCCAGAGGCTCAATCATTTGATTATCTCATAGCTTTGACCCAAGAGGCTTGTGATAAATATCTATTTGATCTTAAGGAAGATGGGTTACTTCTGATAGATTCAAATTATGTCAAGAATCTCAGCATGACAGTGAATAATATAGTTGAAGTAGATTTTTCAGATATAACCATTGAAAAATTGGGTACAGCGCTTCCGATGAACATAGTTACTCTGTCTTGTATCGTCAAATTGTCAAATCTGATATCAGAAAAAGCCCTTGAAAGAGCAATAAAAGAAATCATGAAACCTTCTATCCATGAAATAAATATCAAAGCCATGAAATTGGGTTTTGAGCTTTCAGAACAAGCGAAGATGATGCAATAAAAGTAAGCCATTCAAGATATGAGGTAAACATGATAAAAAAAATAAGTCACATAGGAATTGCAGTCAAAAGTATAGAAGAGGCAGCAAAATTCTATGAAAAAATAGGTCTCAAAATCGAATCTATAGAGGAAGTTCCGACTCAAAAACTCAGAGTCGCTTTCATCCCAGTCGGAGAGGCTAAAATAGAATTACTTGAACCTACTTCCGAAGAAAGCGCTGTCGCTAAATTTATCGAGAAAAAAGGCGAGGGTATTCAACATATAGCCTTTGATGTTGATGACTTATCCGAAGCACTTGCCAATAACGAAAAAGAGGGTATACAAATGATAGATAAAGAACCCAGACCCGGTGCTGGAGGGAATGAAATAGCTTTCTTACACCCAAAATCAGCATTTGGAGTTCTTTACGAGTTTTGTAAGAAAAAACAATAGTTTTTTAGATATATTAATGTTTTTCATTTAAAATATATTGAATGAAACTCTTTCAAAAGGCGGGTAATCCCGCCTTTTGATCTATATATAGTATTCTACAGAGCTTGAACCCCTATAGGATAGGATTCGGTTCTGGATACCGTTTCAACAAATCATAGCCCCTCTGGGGCATTCAAGGTAAATCACAAATAGAAAAGTTGGCATATATGGTATGATGCTTGCGTTCCCGGCAAAAAGACTAACCTAAATTATTATTAATTTTCCCCAAAAATCTTTACTACTTCGTTTTTATCACTAAAGCATATCGTCTTTATATCATAATTTTTTAGAGCCGCAATATCTTCCATATTGGCTATGTTTATGTTATTTAAAAGGACATACAATTCGCTCGATTTTAGCTTATTATTTCTAGTTTCTTGTGTATCGAGCCAATTAAAAATCACCATATCCCTTTTCTGTTTTGTTATTTTACTAAAAATCTTACAAAATCTATCGGGTTTTGTAGAATTTTTAGGAAAATAGAAATCATATTTATATTTACTACCAGTTTTTCCAATTAGTGGAAAATCTTTTTCGTATACAAAAAACTTTTCCTTGAAGAAAGCAAGAACATCTTCTATAAAAAAATCTTTTGGATTTTCTACGATATTTTCAAACATATCATCTATAGCAAGCAAAGCTTGAAAAAGGTGATGTAATCTTTTGGGAAAATCAGAAATTGTAGTGGTGACTTTGATAGCATTTCCATCTAGCTGGAGATCATAAATCCTTATTAATCTCTCGATCATTTGTTTTCTCTTTGATTTTGGTTTTAATTTAAAACCAGAAGCGATGAGATTGTTTATCACATAAGAGTCATCTGTGATGGTGATAAGCCCGTCAGCTTCTTGTTTTATGTAGACTTGGATGCAATCACAAAATCTATCAAGAAAAGGCGTGGTAAGCTCGTAATAGTCGCTGTATTGGGCATAACTAAATTCAGCACTGAACCAACTTGTGTAAGTAGCGATAAGTTTTTGAAAGTCCATGATTGTATATCCTTTTTTATAGTTATTGCTTTGATTTAAACGTTTTCGATATCAAATATTGTCATCTGATGATTAAGTTTTGGAGGTTCTATGATATTAAATTTTTGAAAAAAAGTCAAACAAATAGTGTATAAATCTTTATTTTCGACATCAAAAGGGGTCGCTTCTCTCAATTCAGTTTCCTCGTTGTAGATATGAATGTGTGATCCAATGATGACCTCTCCTGTTCTTGGGTTTATATGCTTTGCAGTTGGATTTACATCGAGCTTTAATAAGATTATATTATTAGATTTATTTCGACCTTGAAAAGTGCATACATTTAAGTTTATACTTCTTCTAAAAATACTCACTACGAGCCTATCATCGCGACGCTCTCCTAATACATCAAAACTTAGGCTTTCTTTTTCTCTTGGGAATGTCAAAACATGCTCTTGAACTTTGTATTTGAGCATTTTTATCATCCTCATTGCTTCTTCTGTCTTCAATTTTATCATTTATCTGATTTCCTTTTATTTTATTTATTAATCACTTCCATCTTGCCAAAAAAAATGACTTGATGTTTTTGTCAATCAAAATCACAAGAACACTTTTAAAAAAGAGTTGACATATAGAATAAAAATTATTTATTGGCAAAAACTGCATTATGGAGATTTAAAATGAGCAAGCTATTAATATGCTTTTTATTTATGATCGGCTGTTTATCTGCTACAGATATAGATATGGTGTTGATAAATCCAATAGACCAAATTGTTTATCCTTTTTTTGTGGCAAAAACTCCTATAACCCAAGAACAATTCTACGATATTATGGGCACTAACCTTTCTGTTTTCAAAAATGAAAACTCACCAGCAGAAAGAGTCAGCTGGTATGAAACTCTCGTCTTTTGCAATCTTTTAAGCTTAGCTCATGGCTTTGAGCCAGTTTATTATTATCATAGAAATCAAGATCAATCTGATATCCCCACAAAAGACATTAATGAATGGATGTCTGGAGGTTTGCGTGGAATACCGAGTCATAGAATTATGCTCTGGAACATGATTGGAATTGATGAATATGCCAATGGTTATCGACTTTTATCTCGAGAAGAATGGAATTTTTTATATGATTCTCTGGAAGAGGATATATTTGAAAATATTGAGGATTATGCTTGGATTTATTCAAATTCTGATAACAAAACTCATCCAGTGGCATTAAAAAATAGAGATTCAAATGGTTTATATGACTTTTTGGGAAATGTTAAGGAATGGCTTTTTGAAGAGCAAGGAAATATTTCTGATAGATTTTTTCGCTATTCTTCTCCTGAAGAAGAGAGATTTTATAACACTCTTGGTTATAAAAAATTTCTTGTTCAAGAATTTACTATTGTAAGAGACCCAAGAGGATTTGTGCCGGTCACAAGAAGTTCAATGATTGGTTTTAGAATAGCAAGAAATGCTGATTGACTCTTTTTAAACTTAGGTCTTAAATACATCGTAACAGTCTCTCATTTTTGAAGTTATATCTTATTACAAAAAAATAATAATAAGGGAGAGAGATTTTAGGTCATTACCTACGAAAATAATAGAAATAATATTATTTTTGAAAATTCGTAAAGCAAATGAAACATATTTTAAGTAAACTCAGTTATAGAAAACATTCAGCTTATATCATGTTCTTCATTACAGCAACCATGATGGTTGTGGTATCTATGATTGTCTCAAATTTTATTAATAGAATGGAAAAATCTGTTGAAGACAGCATTCACAATCACCTTTTAGCAGCTGCTCGTGCTGCTTCAACTTTTCTAACAGTTGAAGAACTGGATTTATTTCATACAATTGAGGATATGGAAAAATCGGAATGGTCAAATATCCGAGCAAGATTACAGCAGTTTGCTATTGATTACAATGTAAAATATGTTTATTATTGGCGATTTTTGGATGATAAAATTCAATATATCATCGACAATGACGAGGATGAAGAAAGTATGGCTACTCCAGAGCTTTATTTTTCTCTCGATGAAGACCCCGAAACGGCTGAAGCTGTTCCGCATATCATCAATGGTGGAACATGGGTAACAGATCTAGGCACCTATACTGCAACATGGTTTGGACTTATATCAGGACTTACTCCCGTATTTAACGATGATGGTTCTGTTTATTGTGCTGTAGGTGTTGATGTTAGTGATGAAATACTCATGGAGCAGAGGACAATCATCCGCATTATGCGTATAGTCTTGATTTTATCAATTATTTTTTCAATATTGACCGGTTATCTGGGCATGAGATTGTATCATAAAAAAGCCATTCAAAGTGATTATGCTAATAAAGCGAAAAGTCAATTTCTTTCCACTGTCAGCCATGAAATTCGCTCCCCTATGAATGCAATTTTAGGTATAGCACAAATAGAACTTTATAAAGGTAATTTACCTAAAAAAAATTCAGAAGCTCTTGAAAAAATTTACAACTCAGGGCATAATCTCCTCGAAACTATAAATGATATTCTCGATTTTTCTAAAATTGAGTCTGGAAAATTGGAACTTCATACTGTTGAATACAATGTTCCGAACCTGTTATATGAAACCGCTCAATTAAACTTAGTTAGAATAGGCTCAAAACCCATAGAATTTATTTTTGATATAGATGAAACTCTTCCCACCAAACTTATAGGTGATGAAATTCGCTTAAAACAGATACTAAATAATTTGTTGTCAAACGCTATAAAATATACTGAAAAAGGTTCTATCAAGCTGTCTGTGGATTTTCAAGAATTAGTAGAAAATGAAAAACAAGGACAAAATAATATTTTTACAACCCAAAACGAAAAAATTGGTCTTAGATTCATTGTCGAGGATACTGGACAGGGCATGAAACCTGAAGATGTACCAAAATTATTCTCAGAATATGTTCGCTTCAATGTTGAAACAAATAGGACTACTGAAGGCACAGGTATAGGACTTAATATTACTAAAAATTTAGTTAGTTTGATGGAAGGCTCAATCGATGTAGAAAGTGAATATCAAAAAGGGAGTAAGTTTACAGTAATAGTCTTACAAAATACAGTGCAATGTGAACCCATAGGCTACGATATATCTCAACAGTTTCGTAGTTTTACATATTCTGGCTTGAAACATCATGTTGATATGCAGTTTCAGAGATATGAAATGCCATTTGGTAAAGTTTTAGTCGTTGACGATATGGAGACAAATCTCTATGTTGCTGAAGGTTTGATGTCCCCATATGGCTTACAAATAGAAAAAGCCAAAAGTGGTTATGAAGCAATAGAAAAAGTAAAAAATGGCAAGAAATACGATGTGATATTTATGGATCATCTGATGCCGCTAATAGATGGAATAGAAACGACATTGATGCTCAGAGCAATGGGGTGTAAGGACATTATTATCGCTTTGACAGCAAATGTGATACAAGGCAGTGATGTTTTATTCCAGCAAAATGGTTTTGATGATATAATCTCAAAACCTATCGATGTCAAAGTATTAAACGATATGTTAAATAAATATATCCGAGATAAACATCAATTCATAACTTCTCAAACTATTTCAATGGATATAAATATACCTAAACCTATTCTACTACAAACATTTCGAAAAGATGCAGAAAAAGCAGTCATAACTTTAAAAAACACCTCTTTTACAGAAAATTTAAGGCTATATACTACCACAGTTCATGCTATGAAATCAGCTCTGGCAAATATTGGTGATCATTTTGGGTCTGACAAAGCAAGTGACCTTGAAAAAGCTAGCCAGAGAGGAGATTTTAAGTTTATTGTTGATAATACAGAAAACTTTATTGAATATCTTGAATCATTGATAAAAGAAATAAAACCAATAAAAAAATCACAGATTGATATAAAAATTTCACAAGAAGATAAACGCTTTATGGATGAACAAATATCTTTAATAAATGCTTCATCTGAAAAATATGATGATATAGCTATTTTTCAAGCTCTTGATTTATTAAAAGAAAAGACTTGGAATGTTGAAACTATTGATATAATTGAAAAAATCCATTATATGATCTATTTTCATAGTGATTTTGAGGGTGTCTATGAGCTGACAAAAATACTTTGATAGCTCTTTGTTTATCCTCACGATTATTTAATGTGCATTATAAAATGAGGAATAGTATAAGATTCCCTTAATAAACCAAAATTATATACCTTTAATACCATCATCTTCAGAGTTAATAAAAAATCATTTTTTTTACCTCTGTGTGACAAAAAACTCACAAATGTGCTACTTAATAATTAGTAGAAATCTAAAATGTAATCATTTTTGAAGAAAAATTAACATCCCCCAATCTCTCTATTGAAGAGTTATCTAAATAAATAATATAGGAGACAAAATGGAAATAGTAAAAGACATTTTAATTTATGCAGTTATACCATTAATAGTAGCAATATTTAAGATATTGTGGACTAAAATTGTATCTTTGGAGTCAAATTATAAAAAAATGCCTGATTTTGATCATTGTAAATCAATATTTGCACAAAAAGCAGAAATAGCTACCAAGCAAGATATTTCAGATATGCTTGACGCAAAATTTGAAAGATTTGAATTGCGTTTGATCAATGAAGGCAGAATAAAAGCAAAATGGAATAGGCAATAGCCTATAAAGGAGTAATACAATGAAAACACGGGTTATTATCACATTGATAATTCATTTATTGGATTATCTGATAAGTCAAAATGGGAACAAAGTAGACACAGGCTTTGTGAGTGAGCAAAAGAGAATGTTGAGGAAGACATTTCTCAATAGAAGTAAGGAAAACAAGGAGTAAATATGTTGGAGAGAGTATTTAAAGATCTAAAAAAATTTGAAGGTTTATCATTGAAGACATATCGATGCACTTCGGGTAAATTAACAATTGGTTATGGAAGAAATTTAGATGATAATGGCATCTCAGAAAAAGAAGCAGAAATGTTATTAATATTTGATGTAGCTCGTCTGATACCTCAGCTAGATCGACAGGTAAATTTTTGGAAGGGTCAACCTGCCAATGTCCGTATCTTACTTTTACAGATGTCTTATCAGCTTGGTGTAGGAGGATTGTTGAAATTTAAGAAATTTTTATTAGCATTGCAGGAAAACGATTTTGAACAAGCTAAAAAAGAGATGTTTGATTCAAGATGGGCAAAACAAACTCCAGCAAGAGTCAGAGAATTGTCTAAGTATCTTGATATGGAAACTGAAGAAAAAGATATTCAGGATTGGAAAAATAATTTGAAGTTATTGCAGGGATATGTAAATTCTGTGCAAAATATGTCAATCATAGAGTAATTATGAAAATATCCTCTACTTCATTGCAGTGGCACGGAGATTTCCTTGGAGTGAATTCAAGTGAGGAATAAACAACAGCGTGCTGGGGGGGGAAGGTGATAAGAGTGGGCAAGGTGTTGCTACTAGATTTACACAGCTTAAGTTTTTAGCTTTGCCTACCCACCCCCCCTGCAAAAGCAAGAAAAAAATATATAAAATAACTAACTTAATTTAAAGGAGTTAAAACTTTTATATATGAATTTTACGAAATTGCTTGACAATTACCAGTGTTTAAAACATTTCGCACTATGTATAAAAATATTCTAAGGAATGGAGTATAAAAATATATGGATCCAGAAGAAATAAAATTGTGGGAGCTATATAAAAGCACCTCTCGACCAGAGCTTCAAGAAAAGATAGTAGTGAAGTATTTAAAATTAGTTCATTTTTTAGCTCATAGGCTGGTGTCTTTTTCAACCCCCTCACTTGACCGTGAGGATTTGTATTCAGCAGGTGTAATAGGCTTGTTAGAAGCTATCGAAAGATTTGATTTAACAAAAAATGTGTCATTTAAAACTTATGCTACTTTGCGAATAAAAGGAGCTATCATTGATGAAATAAGAAGATTTGACTGGGTTCCCCGTTCTGTTCGTAAGAAGTCGAAATTAATTGATGCCACTATCCATAAGTTATTTGCTGAGTTAGATCGCTTGCCAACAGATCAGGAAATAGCCGAGGAGCTAGAACTCAGTATGACAGAATATTATCAATTGACCGATAGTTTAGGACCTCTGAATTTATCGTCATTGGATAGCACTTATGATAGCGAACAAGGGGAACAAAATTATGCCAATATGCTCAGCGATGATTATGATGTAGAAGTAGAAGAAAACAAGCAAATAATGCGAGAAAATTTGATAGATAGTATACAAAGTTTACCTGAACGGGAAAGGACAGTGATATCATTGTATTATTATGAAAACTTAAATCTCAAAGAAATAGCTGCTGTTTTAGAAGTAACGGAATCACGCATATCGCAGATCCATACAGCAGCAATCAATAAACTCAGAGCGATGATGCAAAAAAAGAGATTGTAAAAAAGTATGGTTTTGATAATCAATTATTAATAGAAATTTTAGGATAAATAATGAAGAAATACAGTTTATTATTTTTATTATTTTTGTTTTCTTTTTCTATGGCTTATTCACAGGCAAATAGATTAGAGAACTATCAAATAGCCTCGTTTAATGGAGTTACAAGAGTTTCATTGACATTTACAAGACGACCAATCACGAATGTCATGAAAGAATCTAATGACCTTAGAGTAACTATTGGAGCGCTCCAATGTGAGCTTGGTAATGTCCCTTCTCGCTTTACCACCCCTGATATGTTTGCAAGCATTATGGTTATTTCGAGTCCAACAAGAGATTTATCAATAGAAATAGAAACAACTCAAACTTATGAACAAGTCCGTCAGTTTGGAACTCTTGGCAGACAGTATACAATGCATTTGGATATCATAAAAACAGAAAATCCTGAACGAATTGAGGATATTCTAAGCCTGTTGGACTATTATCATTTTATAGGTAATCGAGAATCATTAAACGAATTACTGGAATCAGCTCAAATCTCTTATCCAGATCATCCTCAACTTTTAAATAGAGTTCAAAATCAATTTAATCAGCCTACCATATATTCACCTCGTCCCACAAGCACGACTATAGCTCAACCCATAACAACTACGAGACCTCGACAAGAGGTCCAAACCCAAACCTTTGACGGAAGAACAACAACTCCTCAACCTCCTCGTCAGACTCAACAAAACGATTTGCCCACTACTATCACAAACACTCCTGAGGTAATACAGCCTCCGCCACCTCCACCCCCCCCGCCACCAATACAACAACCCGAACCGCAATTACCGCCTGAATTGCCTCAAACTACCAATAATAGAGCTGTAGAACTAAACGATATTTCATTTACATTGATAACCAGACATGACAGATTTCCAACTCGGATTCCACAAACTAAGCCAATTTTTTTAGAAACTGAACCAGAGCAAATCCCAATATATGAGCCACCTCAACAACCTGAAATAGTTCATCAGCCTATATCAGAACCTATCAGTCAACCAGAGCCTGAACCTATAAGACAGCCAGAACCTGAACCTATTAGACAACCAGAAAATAACCCAAATCAGCAAGTAGAGCAAGTTCAAATAGTATATCGGGACATAACCGACCCCAGCGGAATGTCAGAAATAGAGCAAATGATAGTCAGATATTATCATGTAGCAAGCGTAGATTCGATACTTGTATCGTTTTTAGTGGGAGCAAGTGCGAATATTGTCGGAGATTATCAAAATGCCATCCATTTTCTCAGTCAAGTCCCACCCACCGATATAAATTATGAGAACGCACTTAGACTATTACAAGACAGCTACTTATCAATAGGCGATACAGTAAATGCAAATTTTTATTCATCTATGTTATTGACCGAGGAAGAACCAGCCCCAGAAACAGGCTTTATCAATACTCCTGTAGCATTATGGATGGTAGGAGTCCTTGGCGGATTGGCTCTAATCGTAGGTTTTGTGATAGCTGCCATATCAATGGGAGCTAAAAAAGAACAAAAACTTCAAAAAGCATACAGAGAACAAAGCATACCTGAAGAGGATTATTCGCGCCATGTAACGAACATACAAAAAGCTTATGACAATAAACCGGCGATTACTCCAAGTCAAAGTTTTGAAGAAATCGAAAAAACAGAATCTTTGTCAGCCCATTATGATGATCCACCAATACTCACCGAAGAATTGACCCCTCAAGAGACAATCGAGCTAAAATCAGAAGAAAAAACAACCATGAATTTTGGTAATAACCGAGAAATAGAAGCTCCTATAGAAACTAAACGAAAATTTGCTGAAGAAGATGATTATGAGGCATTTGGAGATGATGAATATCGAAAAAATTTGGTATTAAAACTCTATAAAGATGGTTGGAAACTCGAAGAAATAGCAAAAGAAGTTCAAATATCCCAAAGAGAGATAGATTTGATAGTAAAGTTGAGTGGCTAAATTTAAAGGAGATAGAATGGGAAAGAGAAATATTATGTTTTTATACCCATTTGCCTAAATAAATCTCATGAATTTCTCATTTAATATTTCATCTCAAGCAGAGGAATTGATCGCTCGGCTTCAGCTGGGTCAGATAATTCAAGTTCAAGTATTGGAGAAATCTGGTAATTCACAATATCTTATCTCTTATAGAAATATACAATTAACAGCTGTATCAGAGGTAGATTTGCTATCTAAATCGGTATGGTTGAAGGTAACTCAGAAAGTTCCTTTTCCAAAATTTCAACTGATAATAGAAGAAAATGAAAGTAGTTTAAATCATCTTTTTAAATATGCGAATGAAAATAATCTAATAATTCCATATATTCCAGATAGTATAAAAACATATTTATCCGATACATCAACCATAGTTGATATAAAAGGAAGTCAATTGTATGATTTTATTGATTTATATACTGAAAAGCTATCATGGAGCGTATTTAATGAAACCGATTTTATGAATTTGCTTTCCAATGGAATACCTGTCGACGAATTATTGATGTTGTATAATATTTTTCCATTCAGTATGGGACAAGAAATAAATAAATCCTTTTCCATTCTCTCTCTATCGGACATTTTATATGGAGAAAATATGGAAGTCAAGGGTAAGATATTAAGTAGTATTAAAGATTTAGATGATATAGAATCTGAGTATAAGAATAAATTTATGCCCATAATGACAGTCCTAGAAAAGATAAATTTAGTTTTAAATCACAAAGAAAGATTTACAGAAAAAAAAGTTAGTGAAAATTTGAATAAAATATCTCTACTCTATATAAAACATCCTTTGTTTTTCTTGATATTACCCATAGAGTGCACAATAGATGATTCTGTAGAGATGTTTTCAAGTATATTAAAAACAAAGCATTTTGGGAGTGTTTTGCTAAAATATACATCTAATGGAAAGAAAACGGAGATTAAAATGTTGTTTGAAAATAATATATATATAAATTCATTGAAAGATAATTTGGCTATGTGTATTAATGGAAAGGATATAACATTAAATTTAAGTCTGCATCCAAACATTATGCATAATAATTATAGCCAGAAAGAGTGGATAAAAAAAGCATGAAAATTGAATCAATATCAGAAAAATTTAAGGAACAGAAAGAAACTGATGGGTTACCTATTCAAATCTCTTCTCAGAGAGTTGATAAAGAGGATAAAATCAGTGAAATATCTGAATCAAAACAAGAACTAAATACAATTGATATTCTTTCTGAATTAATTGTAACAGTATTGTATAATGATAAAAATTTGGAGTAAAAAATGAATAACGAAAAAAATCAATCAAATTTAAAACAAACAGAACTATCAATTGAATTAAAAAATTTGTTTGATTCGGCAAAAATAGCTTCTGAAAACGCATATTCACCTTATTCGCATTTCAAAGTAGGCGCTGCGATACTATGTAAAAATGGTAAACAATTTACTGGATGCAATATAGAAAATGCCTCTTTTGGTGGCACTATTTGTGCGGAAAGAGTAGCAATTTGTAAGGCAGTGTCAGAAAATGAGAAAGAATTTACAGCTATAGCAGTTTATGTGCAGTCAGAAAAGCTGTTCCCTCCATGTGGTATGTGTCGGCAATTTATGGTGGAATTTTCAACTGATATGATTGTGATTTATGGCAATGAGCAATATTTAGAAATAAGTAATATCGGAGAATTGTTGCCAGAGAGTTTTAAGCTCTAAAATAGAAAAAATCCTCAAGAAAAAACAAAAAAAGTCGATAATATTTAATCAAATAATAAAAAAGAGGTTTGATCATGATTTATACAATAGAAACAAAGATCTTAGCAGAAAAGTCAAAGATATTGGTAAAAGAAAAAGATGGAAAATATTTTTCCTATATGAGTTTACGAAAGATACAGAAGTTATTAGAAGAAAAGAAAGAGATTTTTTCAATGGGTTATGATCAAGCACTAAATAAAATCTTGAGTATAGAATTTGTAGGATTACAAGATTTTTATGAGATCAAGACTTTTAGTGGTTCGAAAGTGATATTAGGAATTGATTGTGAAGTCTATATCGATGGTGAATGGGTTAAAATCGAAGAAATCGTCTTTCATGAAAAAATATATGTCTATGATATACTTGGTGATGTATTTCGAGATACTTATATCACTTATGTCGGAAGCTCAGGAAATTATAAAGCCTATAGAGTAGAAATCGAAAAAGAATTTGGAATCATCGTAAATAATCTTTTTGTGAGATTTTATGGTGATGATGAAGATTTTTAATAGTTAGCTCCCTTTTAATAGTTTGAAAAAATATAATTGACATTATGGAATATATATTTTTTTTGACAATTAAGATCTAATATTTCCGAGCTATAAAAGCTTGATATATCTACATCGTAGAATGGAATATAAAGCAGATATCTACTGTTATATCAATGTATTACGAAACTATTCTTTTTTTGTTGTT
>WRLO01000034.1 GCA_009777575.1 Candidatus Cloacimonadota bacterium | reverse complement strand
AATTTACTTCTGTATCTCTCTATTTTTCAATATTATATCTGCAACTCTCTTTCCCCTCCTGTATGCTTCCCCTATCGCTCTCATGTAATATCTTGAAAATAAAAGAGTTATAGTGTAGGGAACGGATGTATCCGTTCCGCCTTATGAGTTATTTTTTAATAAAGAGGTCTTTTGACAAGAAAAAAATGATTTAAAGATTATGTGAAATTATTTTTGAAAAGACTCTTGACAAAAATGATAGATATTTGTTGAGGAATAAATAAGAAAATGACCTAAATTTTAGTCGGTCAGTAGTGATTATAAATATAATGGTTATTAATGAGTGCAGTCCGAGAACCCATTTTTGTAGCGGTATATTGAATAAGCCTTATTTTCGATGCGAATACACCCGGTTAGAAGATGTAAGCAATACGCCACTACAAAAATGACCACAAAAATTAAAAAAAGACAAAATTGGGGTTCTTGGACAACGGTCATTAATGGAAATGCTACCTTCTGAGGGGGAAACACAATGAAAAAATCTTTATATATTTCAATAATTCTATTTATTTGTTTTTTTATAAGACTATATGCAACCAGTATAAAAAATGCTTCTTTTAGCGATAATAAAGCTTTTGAGATTATTTCTATTTCAGAACAAGAAATAGTTTTTTATTTCACATTACCCAATTATGAACTGATAAACTCAGACCTTGATAGTTTTAAAAAAATAAAAATTAGTGCAGAAGCCTTTACACAAAAAGAGGGGTTTCCTATTTTACCATTTTTTGGCGAATTAATTGGCATTCCATCAGATGGATACATAACCCTTTCTGTGACCGATATAATATCTCAAGAGCTATCCAATATTTCTATAGAACCTGCCTTTACTATAGATATCGAACATTCGCCTACTTCTACTTTGAGGACTCCAAACCAAACATCATATTCTGCCGATAATCCCGATTTTATGGCTTCTGGTATGCATCAAGAACATACACCAAAAACTATTTTTTCACAAATTCCAGATAGATTTTATTATCAACAAGGGGGAACTTACCCAGAACATATTTTTCAAATTGGAGATCCTTTTTTTATGGGACTTCAGAGGATGCAGAGTTTCAACTTTTATCCCTTTAGAACAAATGCCATCAATAAAACCCTGACGATAATAGAGCAAGCAAAGATAGTGGTGCGGATACACAATGTTCCTACTTCATCTGCAAATACAATTATGGCTTCTTTATTAAGAGAAAATCATAATATTTCGTCTGCTTTGCAATCTATAGTAGCTAACTATAATATTGCAAGAAACTGGCAACAAGCCCGTATTGCTCATAACACTCAAACCAATCATACTCCTCATTATGCAGACCCTATCCTCGTCTCTGAAATACAATTAAGAATCACAGAGGAGGGGCTTTATAAAGTGACTTACGAAGAATTAAAAAGTCAAATGCAATCAATGATGATTGAATATGAAATAAGTTTTTCCTGGCATATAGATCAAATAAATCCTAAACATCTCGAACTGAGCAACAAGGGTATTCCTGTTCCTATACATTTTGTAGGTGAAAATGATTTATCTTTTGATGCAGGAGATTATTTTGAATTTTGGGGAGAACATCTAAAGGGTGATGAATCACATTTTCATCCATATTCAAACAGAAATATATATATCTTGCGTTTATTAAATCAGGTAGGTATGCGAATGGCTGTAGAAAACGGAGGATTGATAGAAACAAATCCTTTATTACTCATAATCCCCGATTCTTACGACCATACTATCCACTTTGAAAGACAACTCACTTCTAATAGGTTAGCAAATCAAATCAGTCAAAATAACCTCGATTTTAAAAAAGAAGATGTCCTGTTTTGGAAAACAATAACGGCACCTGCAATGGATAGAACGCCTTTTTACCTCGAGTTTCCTATAAACTCAAGCACAAGGCATTTCAATACAAAAGTATCGATCTGGGGAATCACTCATACAGATACCAATAACCTCGACCACCATGCTCGTGTTTGGGTAAATACAGCATTGATAGCAGATCAAAGATGGTCAAATCAAAATGAAATGATCTTTGAAAACTCTGGTTCTTTAGGTAATTTTAATTTAACTCATGGTTTAAATGATTTATTTATAGACCTCTCAGGAGATACTCCAATGGGAGATAGGGAACAGGTAGCACTGGATTATTTTAAAATAGAATATTGGAGAGAATTTAGGACAGAGACAAATTTTATCAAATTTAACAAACCTTCCAATAGTCCAATAGGTCTATATCAGTTTGAACTACATAATTTTACAGAGGAGGATATTTTTGTCTATAAACTAGGAACAAGTATTATAGCTAATATCTCTGTTCAGTCTTTTACTGAAATGAATAATCCTCCTTATACCGTAAAATTTCAAAATTTTGTGAATACCGAAGGGATACAATATGTCGCTCTTTCAGAAAATATGAAAAAGAATGTTCAGTCTTTTATTCCAGATTTACCTTCTGACTTACGAAACCCTTTTCAACAAGCCGATTATTTGATAGTTACGAATACAGAGTTTTCCAAAGCAGAAGGAACTTTGTTGTTTCAGAGTATATGGCAATCCAGAGGTGTAAATGTTAAAATCATTGATGTTCAAGATATTTACGATGAGTTCAATCATGGCATAGTATCTCCAAATGCAATTCGTGATTTTTTTCGATATGCTTTTTTGAACTGGTCAGAACCAAGATTTAGTCATGTAATGCTTTTAGGAAGCGGGATATATGATAAAAGATTTCAATCTGAAATTGATATGTTTGACATAATTCCTATTTACAAAATATGGACTTACCGAAATGGTGCGACTCCGAGTGATAATTGGTATGCTTGTATCATTGGTAACGACCCTATTCCAGACTTTCATATATCTCGAGTCAGTGTATTTGAAGCTGCTCAAATATTACCAATAGCTCAAAAATCTCAAAATTATCTGGAAAATAGAAATTTTCAAGATAAATGGCATGCGAATGTAACCCTCGTAGCAGGTGGTCGAGCCGATGATGGAACAGATATTTTTGCCCAACAAAATGAAAGGATAAGAAGAAATACAATACCCAATCATTATCAAGCCAATCGGGTTTATACGAGAGTTGAAATGGAATCTCCTTATTATCTCGGCAATACAACCACATTGTTGAATAAAATAAATGAAGGGACATCGTATCTTCAGTTTATGGGGCATGGCGGAGGTAGAATTTGGGCAGATAGTGATCTTTTGACTACTGACAATGTTCGTTCTCTGAGAAATCAAAATTTTCCTTTTGTGACGAGTTTATCTTGCTTTGCAGCTGCTTTCGAAACTAGAGGAATGAATTCTATCAGCGAAGTATTTATCGCAGAACCAAATAAAGGAGCTATAGGTCATTTTGGTTTTGCCGGATTGGGATATGTTGTTCAAATTGAGGATTCTGGAAATTATCTTGCAGAAGCTTTTTTTAATAAAGATATTAGCTCGTTTGGAGCTATGGCTACTTATCATAAAATCAGGTATTATGCCAGGCATAGCAACCATCATTCATGGATAGCACATGTTCATGGAGCCATATTAATGGGTGATCCAATGTTATACAATTATCGACCAGCTTTGTCTGGGACACTGAATCTCAATAGTCATTTAGTGTTACCCGGTGATACATTGAGGGTAGTCGCTCACTTTGAAAATGATATTACCAGTGCCAAAGTTTTAATTTTAAATGATTTAGAAATACCCATAAATAACATTGTCAATCAGCCTGTAGTGCAGGGAAGAATGGAATATGAGTTTGTAATACCTGCAAATTTTACTGAAGGAGAAAGGTTTGTAAAAATAATCGGGTCCGGGTTAACTCGAGAAATAGTGGCAATGAGTTCGTTTGCAGTGGGTAATAGCGTCTTTATAGACAATCAAGTTTTCCCTGAACAACCTACGGAAAATGATGATATAGAGTTTCGCGTGAGAGTGTTTTCCAATGATGAAATCGAAAGTTTATGGGTCATCGTGAGATATTCCGGGTATGAGGAGAGCTTTTCAATGAGCTTTGATGCGTCAACAGGATATTGGATAAGTGGTAAAACAGATAGATTTCCAGCGGGAACTATGGTAAATTATGAATTTATTTTAAACGATGACTATTCAGAATCAGCTTATTCTTTTCGAATTTTAGCTCCTGATTTGGCGCTTTTGAGCATTTCATTAACAGAAAAAGACAATACTCCGGGTTTTGATGTTTTTATCCAAAATATTGGCGATATTCCATCATTGGAGACATATTTAGTCTTAAAACAAGGCTCAACAATATTTAATAGTATTAGTATTCCAGTTATTGAACCTATCAATGATTTTTGGTGTTTTATAGGGTTGCCAGAAAATCTGAACAATCAAATTATTACGGTATCTGTCAATGATAATATGGGATTTGGGGAATACAGTTACGCAAATAATGCTTTAAATTATAGATTGAACAGTATGTATTTCAAAGGAGGTATTTTTGAAACAAATATTGTTGCCAATGATAACAATCTGGAAATATCTATCCCTGCGAATTTTCTTTCACAGGAGACCTGGTTTTCGCTGGATATAGAAGAATATAAGCTCCCTTTATTACAACCTGATGTTCATACTTTGAGATTACTTGATGGTCAATATTCACCTATATATAAAATTGATTTGCTTAACAAGAGCTTACTAGCTGATTCAACTGGTGTTTTTGCGGAAAATAAAAAAATGAGATTGAAATTCAATATCTCCTCTCAAAACAATATGATTAGAAATAACCTCAATTCTACCTCTTCAAATAGTAGAAATGTATTCAACAATCTTAGTTCAAGTGCCAGTAATTCAAAGATATATCGATGGGACGAAACGACAAAAAAATGGATTTCACAAGGAGGTATCTTTGATGAAGCAAATAACAGCATAATAACCGAAATATCAAGAACAGGAACTTATACAGTTCTCCAAAATCATGATCAAACACCCCCAACAATCGAAATAAGCGTAGAGGGCCAGCAATTTGCTTTTGGAGGTTATATTTCAGGGACAAGTGTGTTGTCTTTTGTCTTTGCTGATGAAAATGGTATCGATATGGTCGAAAATCCGATAAATATGACTTTAAATAATGAACCAATAGACCCAAGACATTTGTCTATTACTGATATACCTGAAAGAACCAATAGTATCCCAATAAAATATCATCTCTCTTTAGGTAGAGGTGAATACACCATTGATGTTTCTTGTTGGGATGTGAACGGTAATAAATATGAGAGACAAATCATATTTAGAGTCAGTGATATGTTTGATTTGATAAGGGTTGCAAACTATCCAAATCCAATTCGTACCGTGACGATAGACCCCGTAAACTCTGGTAGAACAAGATTTACCTATACCTTGACCGATGATGCTGATAATGTGTATTTGAGAGTATATACAGTGAGCGGGAGATTAGTTCGTTCATTCAGAAATCTACCAAAGCATGTAGGGTATCATGAATTTCCTAGAACAACCTACGGTTGGGATTGCAGAGATGAAGAAGGTTTTTTGCTTGCCAATGGCGTATATTTTTACAGGATAACTGCTATCAAAGGAAATCAAGAAATAATCAGAACGGGGAAACTGGCTATTTTAAGGTGAAGAAAACCTGCAAGCAATCTATGATTTTTCATTCTTCATTTTCCACTCAAAAAGCAATTTCTTCATAAAACACCAAATCCCACCCATGATTCCTTTCTATATACAATACATTATAATAATTCTTAATTCTACCACACCCCTGTCCCCAACTTCCATATCACAAGTTTTACTCCGTCATGTTCTGCATATTCATTTGGCTCATCAGCTGTCCATTTTTGTGTCTCGTTTCTGTCAAAGATAATGATTTGAGCTTCATGGACACCGCAGATTTTTGCATAATCAGAAGTTTGCATTATGGCTTCATCTCTGATAGATTCGTATTTTTGTTTGTTATTTATAACTTTAAGCTCTATTACTATCTTTTCTGTGTGATAAGTATCATTTTTTTTGTATGTTCTTTTGATCATTATGTCTGTTCGTCTGTTACCGAGGGCGTATTCGCGATTGATAATTCCCCCACCATTCAACATTCTTTGCAAGAAAGCCTGAAATACGAGGTGAGGTGCAGCTTCTTGGTAACCTTTTATACTACTTGCCCAGATTGCGGTATTTTCATTCCAAAACTCTTTAAACTGCCTTAGTAATTCTTGCACATTGATGCTATCGTCATCGTTTATCCAGTCTGGGTCAAATCTTCTCGGTAAAGTGGATTGTGTGTCCTCTGTCAAAGTTCTAGGTATAACCTCTTTATAAATCTTATTTGCAATTTCAAGACCTGTTTTTGCACTTTTTAACAAACCGAGGTCGATACAATACTGAGCATCGTCTTTATTTGGTATTGAATCAATGCTAAGAACCATAGGTAATATCACATTTCGGACTCTTGGCTCATCGAGTTTATCTGCCAGTTGGTCTAAATGTGTCTGCCTTGCAAGGATAAGCCTTTCTTTTGCTATTTCGAGTTTTTCAGTGGTGATTGTGATGCTTCTGTCTCTGTTTTCTTTCATTTCGTGGGTAACTTCTCGCGCAAGGGCATTAACGAGCCAAGGCTGTCCGTCTGTGTATTCCATCACCAGATCAAAGCATTCTTCAGCAAATACTTGACATGTTTCTCTTGTATGCTGATTATAAAGCTCTATCACTTCTTCTTTGGAAAAATTTCCAAGCCTGAGGGACTTTGTCTTTATATTAAAGGCACTACCTCCGGTGATAATCTCTTGGTTACTGGTGTGAATACGGTAATCTTTTATATCTCTGACACCGCATAGTATGATAGTAGATGGAAATTCACTCGGTCTTTTGTCATAACCAGCTCTGAGTTGCCTCAGCACAGATAGCAAGGTATCGCCTATCAGAGAATCAATTTCATCAATAAACATCACGATAGGCTTTTTTAGTAGAAGTGATAAATACCTAAGCATTTCGCTTAAAGCATTTTCTGACGCTCTTGTTTTATAATAAGCAATAGATTCATCAATTGCAAATTCATCCCATAAAAGACCATGCATCCTACTTAAAATCTCTTGCACAATATCATCGGTAGCTTTCTTAATATTATGCCGCCAAGCTTGCCCTACTTCAAAGTTTACATAAACAGCAAAATATTTTCCTTCTTTATTTAGATAATCTCTTAAAGCAAGTAAGCAGCTTGTCTTGCCCGTTTGCCTTGGTGCATGAAGAATAAAATACTTCTTTTCCTGGATTAGTTCCAGTATTTCTTCTGTATCCCAGCGAGTGAGAGGATCAATTTTGTAAGCATCAGGCTGATTTACTGGTCCAGCGGTGTTGAAATGTCTCATGATGAACTCCTTTATTAAGTTGCAAGTTACAAGCAGCTAATTATTTTAATTCTCAAATCTTATTTTACAAAGTTTTTTATTTTAGTTTTTTTGTCAAGGATATTATTTTTTAACACTACTGACCGACTAAAATTTAGGTCATTTTCTTATTTGTTCCTCAATAAATATCTATCATTTTTTTCAAGAGTCTTTTCAAAAATAATTTTACATAATCTTTAAATTATTTTTTTCTTGTCAAAAGACCTCTTTATGAAAAATTAACTCATAATAACTCTTTTATTTTCAACATATTACATGAGAGCGATAGGGGAAGCATACAGGAGGGGAAAGAGAGTTGCAGATATAATATTGAAAAATAGAGAGATACAGAAGTATCCCCTTTCATAAATTTACGAGGCTTAGGACAAAACCTACCCGCTATCGATAAATATGTTCATAAAACATTATTATTTCAATAGTTACATAAAAAAACAAATTAATCGGTCAGTAGTGTTAATAATTAATTAAAATCGACTTTTCGGAGTGGCTCCGTTGATTGGTTGCATCCCAACGGGATGCGGTTTTGTGGTTTTACATCATTTTCTACCTAGCTTCACATACCTTCGGCTTATGTAAGGTATGTTTACAATTAATTAAATTCTACATTGAGGCGGAACGCATACATGCTTTCCCTACGAATGCCAATTGATTGGTTGCATCCCAACGGGATGCGGTTTTGTGGTTTTCCATCATTTTCTACCTAGCTTCACATACCTTCGGCTTATGTAAGGTATGTTTACAATTAATTAAATTCTACATTGAGGCGGAACGCATACATGCGTTCCCTACGAAAGTCAATTGATTGGTTGCATCCCTACGGGATGCGGTTTTGTGGTTTTCCATCATTTTCTACCTAGCTTCACATACCTTCGGCATGTGCATAGTATGTTTACAATTAATTAAATTCTACATTGAGGCGGAACGCATACATGCTTTCCCTACGAATGCCAATTGATTGGTTGCATACCAACGGGATGCGGTTTTGTGGTTTTCCATCATTTTCTACCTAGCTTCACATACCTAAGAGGCTTATGTAAGGTAAAAATATGATTTGCAACAGCCTCTAAAAAATCTATTTGACAAAAAAGCAAATATAATAAAATTGGCTGAAAATCTTGGATTAAACGGAGAAAAAATGATTTTAGATAATAAATGGCAAAATAATATCAGAGAAAATGTTGTTACTTTATGCAATATCCCAAGTCCCTCTGGTTTTACATATCAGATTTGTGACTATTTACTGAAATTTTTTAAAGACAAAGGATTTGAACCTTATCAATCAAATAAAGGCTCTGTGATTGTGCCTTTGGGTGGAGAAGGCAATCCTATAGTTTTGGCAGCTCATATTGACACTCTCGGTGCGATGGTAAGAGCGATAAAGAGCAATGGCAGGCTTCGTTACACAAATATTGGTGGGTTTCCAGCTTTTGTATGACAAAGAAGGCATTAATAGCAATGAGTGGTGGGGTAGACAGTTCTGTTGCAGCTTATTTGATGAAACAGCAGGGTTATGATTGTATTGGGATAAACATGAAATTATTTAGCAATGAAGATATTGGGATCAGTTGGAAAAAAAGTTGCTGTTCGCTTGCTGATATTGAGGATGCAAGCAACGCAGCTTCTTCGATTGACATCCCTTTTTATGTAAATGATTTTCGTTATGATTTCAAAACAGAAGTAATTGACCGTTTTATGAAGGCTTATTTGGAAGGTGCAACACCAAATCCTTGTATCGATTGTAACCATTATGTAAAATTTCCGAAATTCTTATCTAGAGCAGTTCAATTCGATATAGATTATGTTGTAACTGGACATTATGCGAAAATAGAGTATGATAAACAAACCAATCGTTTTTTATTAAAAAAAGCCAAAGATGAATCAAAAGACCAATCTTATTTTTTATACACTTTGACGCAGGAACAACTGTCAAAGACCATATTTCCACTAGGCAATTTATACAAATCTGAAGTGCGAGAAATTGCTAGAAAACAAGGTTTTAGAAATGCTGAAAAACATGATAGTCAGGATATTTGTTTTATACCAGAAGGTGATTATGTTGATTTTATTGAAAAACAATTGGATATATGCATTGAAAAAGGTGATTTTATAGACTTACAAGGTAATATTTTAGGACAACATAATGGTATTATCCGTTACACCATTGGGCAAAGGAGAGGTTTAGGAATAGCACTTAATAAACCGATGTATGTGCATTCAAAAAACATAAAAAAAAATACAGTTGTTTTGTGCGAAGATCATGAATTGTTTGAAAAATCTTTAGAAGCTATTAATTTTAATTGGATAACGACTTGCCCTTTTCTCAAAGAAGTAAGCATTCGTGTCAAAGCCAAAATCAGATATAATCAAGCAGAAGAATGGGCTACAGTGTCGCAGATTTCAGAGGACAGAGTATTAGTAGTATTTGATGAACCTCAAAGGGCTATAGCAAAAGGTCAGGCTATTGTTTTATACGATGGCGATGTTGTTGTCGGAGGCGGAACTATTGATTAGAATTTTATGGTTAAATAAGGACTACAAACAATGAAAAATACTATTATTTACCTTGACAATGCAGCGGGTTCTTTTCCAAAACCAGAAAGCGTTTACAAAACAATGGACAGAGTTATCCGTGAAAGTGGTGGTAATCCGGGTCGTTCTGGACATAAGCTCTCCTTGTCTGCTTCTCGTCTCATTGAGGAGACTAGATTGCTCTGTGCAAAGTTATTTCATGCTGAGTCAAATGAAAATATTATCTTTACAAACAATGCTACTACTGCCTTAAATATAGCTATTAAAGGTGTCATAAATCCAAAAGACCATATTCTCACAAGTACTTTGGAGCATAATTCTGTCTCTAGACCATTAGATTATATTAATACTTTTCAACTTAATAATATTACAAAAATACATACCGATTTGAATCATGGATTGAATGTAGATGATATAAAAAAATCCTTGTTACCAAATACGAAATTGCTGGTCTGCACTCATATTTCTAATGTTACAGGAACTATAAATGATATTGCTTCTATTGGTGCGTTTTGTAGGGATAACGGTATTATTTTTTTGGTTGATGCTGCACAATCCGCTGGAAATAAATATATCAATGTGCAGGAAATGTGTATTGATATGCTCGCTTTCCCTGGGCACAAAGGATTACTAGGTCCACAAGGAACAGGAGGACTTTATATTAGAAAAGGTATTGAACTCAAAACAATCCTTCAAGGAGGAACAGGAAATCTTTCAGAAATGCTTGCTCAACCTGATTCAATGCCTTATAAATTTGAAAGTGGGACACCTAATACCCATGGATTAGCTGGTTTAGGAGCAGGTATAAAATTTATTTTGGATACTGGAATTGATGAAATTGAAAAAAGAGAAACTTTTTTAATTAATAGACTTATAAAAGGATTACAAAATATATGTGTCGAAAATACAACTTGTTCTCTTAATTTTATTAAACCAGATATTGGCATTTATAGAGGTAGTCTGTTGTCGATAAATTTTGAAAATAATTTAAAAAAAGAATGTCAACAATATCAGTTTTCTCCTACTGATATTGCAATGATACTTGATAATGAATATAATATAGCAGTCAGAAGTGGTCTACATTGTGCCGCGGATGCACATCGGAGCTTAAATACATTGGAAAAAGGAGGGACTTTAAGAATAAGTCCAAATTTTATGAATACAGAAGAAGATATTGATGATTTTTGCTTTGCATTAAAAGAGATTTTATCAGCTCGTCTATAATATCAAATTTCCATTATAGAAGAAACTCTTAAAATTTACCAACCTCCAATTCCCATCTCATAATTTACTATATCAAAATCTAAATCTTCAAATGTCAATGTGATGTCTAAACTATTGTCAGTCGGTAATTGATCTTCTGGAACCCCTAAAAATGCAACAGGGTTTTGCAATCTACCTCTTCTTAAATCCATAACTTCATAATGTAAATGATAACCAGTAGAATTTCCACTACTACCCATCGCACCAATAATTTGACCTTTATAGATTGTATCACCAGCCTGAACAAAAATTCTATCCAAGTGTGCATACCTAGTTTGGAGTCCTGATGCATGATCGATACGAATCAAATTACCAGCAGTACCGGAACGACCTGCAAAAGTAACAGTCCCATCAGCAGTCGAATACACAATAGTCCCTCTATCATTAGCAATATCAATACCAGCGTGTAATGTTCTAGTATGTGTAATCGGATGAAGTCTATACCCGAAAAGACTTGTAATTCTACCGAAAGTGGGCCAAATACTGGGAGTAGCTCTATATAATGACTCTCTAGATTGAATAGTAGAAAGTAAATCAAAATGAGTAGCAAAAGTAAGCTCTGTTTTAGCAGAGATATAATTTAAGCGGACTAAATTATCATTATATAATCTATCTAATTCCTCACAAAAAGGTAAAAAAACTGGGTCTGAAAAAGGAGTTCCTCCTGAACCTAAAGCGCGCACATCAGGATTAATGACCGGTAATCTCCGTTCTTGACGAATTGTATCCTCCCAGTCTTCCATAATTCTGATCTTAATTAATAAAGAATCAACTTGAGTTGAAAAATTCGACATCCTGTCTCTTAATGCATCATTTTCCCTTTGCAGTTTTGACAACTGTATTAATTCAGTATTTTTACGCCAAACATTCCGAGCATAAAAACTAAATACGAAGATTGAAGTCAAGAAAATTAACAAAATTATATATCCAGCAGTTTTGCTAATTCTCAGACTATAAGTTCTTGAAGAATCAGCCTGCATCAAGGAAATATACCAACTCTTTCTTATAGACATAAGCCTCCTTTGTCTCATAAAAGTGCAAATTATTTACATGAGTCATTTTTGTCAACAATTATTTTAAAATCCGGTTATAAATATTAAAAAAACTCAAAAAAAAAAGTTATTGACAAAAATTGATAAATAAAAATATTTACTCAAATGGTTCACAAGAGAGCATTTTCACCTCTTATGAGCAGAAAAAAAAAATTTAGGAAAAGTTTATGGATAAAGAAAAAACTGCGAATGAATACAAAAATTGTTTTTTATGCGGAAATGATAATCCAATTGGATTAAAATTACAGTTTGAATATCTTGATGGTAAAGCATTTTCTGTATGGACTACAGAAAAAAAATATGAAGGCTTTGAAGAGATAATACATGGCGGTATAATAGCCTCCTTGTTAGATGAAGCAATAGCAAAAATCATCATGTATAAAGGCAATATCGCATATACAAGAGAACTAAATGTAATATATCAAAAACCTTTGCCTATCGGAATTGAAGTTGTTGTCAGTGCAGAGCTTATAGAACAAAGGCATAAACTTATAAATGGTAAAGCTATAATTTATCAAAAAAATAATCCAGAAATTATTTTTGCGAAAGGTGAGGCTAAATTTTTTATAGTATCTTAACATATAAGGAGATACAAAGGAGAAAAAATGAATTATTTGGAACAATTCACGAAAAAAATGAATGTTTCTGGTATAAACCACGAGACAATACAGGTTTTTTCGCATTATTACAATCAATTTATCAATGGAGAAAAGGGAAAATTGGGTAAAAATAATATAATTCTTCCCAATCCTGAACAAGTTATTGACTATGAAGGTCTTCAACAAGATGTAAAACTGTACCCTAAGGACATGGATATAACAAGCAATTTAAGAAAACTTGCAATAATCAAGCTAAACGGCGGTCTCGGAACATCAATGGGGTTATCGAAGGCAAAATCGCTATTACCAGTAAAGGACGATGATACTTTCCTTGATATTATCGTGAAGCAAACATTGAAAATGCGAGAAAAATTTCAGATTGAGTTACCCTTAATTTTTATGAATAGTTTCAATACATCAGAAGATACAATAGATTTTTTAAAGAAATATCCGGAAATGAAAATATCTGGATTGCCTCTTGAATTTATCCAAAATATGTTTCCTAAGGTGAGGAAAGATAATTTTCAACCGCTTGAAAGCTCTATAGAAACAATGAATTGGAATCCTCCAGGTCATGGTGATATATACAATGCTTTATCTAGTTCAGGACTGTTACAAAATCTTATTAACAAGGGATTTGAATACATATTTGTTTCAAATTCAGACAATCTTGGAGCAGTAGTCGACCCCAAAATTCTCACTATGATGATAGAAAAAAAAATAGACTTTGCAATGGAAGTATGTAATAGGACAGAAATGGATAAAAAAGGTGGTCATCTCGCCAGCACACTCGATGGCAAATTGGTTTTAAGAGAGGTAGCTCAATGTCCAGATGAAGAAATAGAGGAATTTCAAAATGTTGAGATTTATAAGTATTTCAACACAAACAATTTATGGATAAATCTACAGGCTTTACAAAAAAAGATGATAGAAAATGACGGAGTTTTACCACTTCCATTGATCTTAAACGAAAAAAAGGTTGACAATACTTCAATTTATCAATTTGAAACCGCAATGGGTGCTGCAATATCGGTATTTAACAACTCAAAGGCTTTTTGTGTCCCAAGAAATAGGTTCTTACCAGTGAAAAAAAATCAAGATTTACTTCTTTTATGGTCAGATAGTTATATGCTAAACAAGGATTATTGCCTAGTTAAAAAAGAAGGAGCTAAAAACACTATATTGGAGCTTGACAATGATTTTTATGGGAATATAGAACAGTTGAAAACAGCTTGTGAGGAGGGTATCCCATCTTTGTATGATTGCGATACTCTAAAGATAAAAGGATTTGTAAAATTTCACAAAGACCAAGTTTTTAAAGGAGAAGTGGAGTTGGTAGGGAATGACAGTATGTAGAGATAAAATAATATTGATACTAATCCTCATTTAGAAAGTAACTTCAAATCTCCATCTGACGATTGATATATATACTCGAACTAGAAAGTTCGAGTTACATTTTAAATGAGGATTAGTATGAGGCTGTAGCATAATAAGTATACATTGCCATTTTGAGCGAAACGAAGTATTTGTAACTCTATATTAAACAGTGGAATTGAGATTTTTCTTAGCTCTTAAGCACAAGGCACTATATCGATTCAAATATTTTTTATTAAAACCTCAAAAGCGGCTCTTTTTTATGTAGGGGACGCAATTTTGCGTCCCCTACAGATGGATGTTTAATTCTTTATTCTGAAAGCAGATATGCCTGCATATTTTCCAGTTCTTCCCAATTCTTCTTCAATTCTCAGCAACTGGTTATATTTTTCTACTCTTTCACTTCTACATAGCGAACCTGTTTTTATTTGTCCAGCATTAACAGCAACTGCAAGGTCTGCGATAAAAGTATCGGCAGTTTCACCAGAGCGATGCGAGATAATAGTGGTAAAACTATTTTTCTTGGCTAATTCGATAGTTTTAAGCGTTTCAGAGACAGAGCCGATTTGATTTAACTTAACAAGTATAGAGTTAGCTGCTTTTCTGTCTATTCCGGTCTGAAGTCTGTCTGAATTAGTGACAAATAGATCATCGCCTACAATTTGAACTTTATCTCCAAGCATTTTGGTCATCAATTCAAAACCTTCCCAATCATTTTCAGCAAGCCCATCCTCAATCGAAATAATAGGATATTTGCTACACAGATAAGCATAATAATCAACCATTTCCTTTGATGTCAAAGCTTTATTTTCTGCACTGAGGAGATATTTTCCATTTTCAAAAAAGGAAGAGGCTGCTGGATCAAGAGTGATACCGATGTCTTTTCCGGGTCTATAACCTGCTTTTTCGATAGCTTTGATGATCATTTCGAGCGGTTCTTCATTGTTTTTAAGATTGGGTGCAAAACCACCTTCATCGCCGACACCAGTAGCATGTCCTTCTTTTTTCAGGATAGATTTCAGGGCGTGAAAAATTTCGGTATTCATCTGAATAGCTTGACTGAATGTTTCAGCACCGATAGGCGCTATCATATATTCTTGGAAATCTACAGTATTATCTGCATGTTGTCCGCCATTGATGATATTTGCCATCGGAACAGGTAAAACATGTGCATAAGGACCACCTAGATATTGATAAAGAGGTAATTCCAGCTCATCTGCTGCGGCTCTAGCACAAGCCATCGATACTCCGAGAATAGCATTTGCACCTAGCTTAGCCTTATTTGGAGTGCCATCCATTTCTAACATGATTTGGTCAATTTCAAGCTGTTCTGAAGGTTCATATCCCAATAGAGCTGGGCAAATGATTTTATTTACATTATCTATGGCTTTCAAAACGCTTTTACCATTGAAAATATCTTGATTTCCATCGCGAAGTTCAACTGCCTCGTATTCACCAGTTGAGGCACCACTTGGTACCGCTGCTCTACCAAGTATTCCTGATTCTAAAACTACTTCGACCTCAACTGTTGGATTGCCTCTTGAGTCAAGTATTTGTCTTGCATAAACATCAATTATTTCTGACATTAAGTTATTTCTCCTATATTAAAATTTATATAAAATTGATTTTTCAAAAAATCATCTTATTTCAACATTGATTGTATAGTCTTGATAGAACCTAAAAGCGAAGTTGCTTCATAAGGTAAAACTACTGTCTTGTCACCTTTTTGAATCAATTCGCCAAAAGTATTTATGTATTTCAAAGCTATTTGGTATTCAGCAGGATCCATCTTTGTTTCTTTGACTGCATCTGCAATTCTTCTGATAGCTTCTGCTTCAGCTTCAGCAACCAATAATTTTGACTTAGCTTCACCTTCTGCTCTAGTGATTTGGGCATTTTTAAATCCTTCCGCTTCAAGTATTTTTTCTTGTTTTGTACCCTCAGCTTCGAGGATTTTAGCTTGTTTTGTCCCTTCAGCTTCAAGGATGAGAGCTCTTTTATCTCTTTCAGCCCTCATTTGTTTTTCCATTGCTGCCCTAATTTCTTTTGGAGGATTGATATCTTGCAATTCTACACGATTCACTTTAACGCCCCATTTATCTGTTGCATCGTCCAGAATGTCTCTAAGTTTTGAGTTTATCATGTCTCTGGAGGTCAATGTCCTGTCTAATTCCAGCTCTCCAATCACATTTCTGAGTGTAGTTTGTGTGAGTTTTTCAATAGCTTCAGGCAGATTATTGATTTCATATATAGCTTTATATGGCTCTGAAATCTGAAAATAAAGCAAAGCATTGATTTCAATCACGACATTATCAGCTGTGATGACATTTTGTCTAGCGAAATCATAAACATTTTCTCGCAAATCAAGACGATTTTCAGTCCTGAGTTGAATATACTTGTTTCCTTTGTAGTCTTCTTTGACTGCACGCCAAGTAAAACATCGAAAACTGTCTACGAAAGGCAGTATGATATTCAAACCACTTGATAAAGTTCTCAAGTAGCGACCAAACCTTTCGATAATGATTACTTCTGCTTGTCTCACAATCACAATACCCTTTTTTACGAGTATCAGAACAAAGATCACAAGCACTGCTAATAATAATTGTACTCCTATTTCCATTTAGGTCTCCTTTGAGTGTTTTTCCACTATTACTTTATTACCTTCGAGGCGTAGAACTTTTACTTGTTCTCCTTCTTCGATACTCTCACCTGAGTTCGCAGAGATTGCAGACCACTCCTCGCTTTCTACTTTAACATATCCCTTTTTATCAGTTTGGATACTTTTTGTTACTGTGCCTATTTTTCCTATCAAGGCGTCTACATTACTTGATATTGTCGCATTTGGTTTTAATAAAAAACTTGCGAACCTTTTCATCAACAAAAATGAAATTGTAGTTGATAATGAAAAAATGATTAGTTGGGTCGGCAATCCAGGAAATATTCTTGCAGTTAAACCTGTAACTATAGCACCGACGCCAAAACTAAAAAAATAAAAGCCCGGCGTTATGATTTCGATAATCATAAAAAATATACCTATCGCCAGCCAAATTGCCCATACATCCATTCGTCCTCCTTTTATTATCAGCTAATAAAGTAGATGATATTGTTTTAATAGATTTAGCCTGAATAATATCATTGCTTGTTCAAAAAAAATAATTACCCTGATTTTGTCAACAAATATTTACAAAGCTGTTTTTTATGAATTTTAAACATATATGACCGCAGTCTGAAAAGTCATAATTTAATTAATAATTTCATCAAATCATTAGAACTTTTCAGCCTCAAACATCGCTTCTTTTATCAATATTTTGGACTTTTATCAAGCATAACTATATAATATATGGCACTTTAAGTAGTAATAATAAATTCTGGAACTATATAGGTATCCATTATTTGTTTGAGAAGATAAAAATGAATCGGCAATAACTATTATAAATTTTTATTTGACAAATAGGTATTGATTGAATTTCTTGGCACAAAAAAAATAATTGACATATGATACAAAATATGTTTGAAGTAAAGGAAAAATATGAATTATATTGAAATATCAAAGTCAATAGGAGCGATTGACTCTACATTTTTAAATCGATTCAAAAGTTCTGTAATAAAATATCCTGAGAAGATAGCTGTTGTTTTTGAAGAGAAGAATATATCCTACAAAGAAATAGATGAAATATCTGATAAAATTGCTCTTCAACTTCAAACTCAAGGCATCGGAAAGGGTGATATCGTGCCTATTATTCTCGATAGAGGATATGAGGCAATAGCTGCTATGATAGCTGTGATAAAAACAAATGCTGCTTTTTCCAATATTAGCATTGATTACCCTAAAGAAAGAATTGATTTTATAGTTAATGACACTTCTGCAAAATTGATAATAGATAAAGTGTTTTGGAATAAGATGAAAACATCTTCAAAAAAATCAGAAATCTTATATAAACAATCTTTGCCTTCTGACCCCGCTGTCATTGTTTATACTTCAGGGTCTACTGGTAAACCCAAAGGTGTTATCCTTTCCTACAAAGCGATGAACATGGCGCTTGCACCCAATAAACTCGGTTTAACTGAATCTGAATCTTTTTTATTGATTTCATCTTTGTCCTTTATCGGCGGGATTGTATATGCTCTTTCTCCACTTGGAGCAGGTAAAACACTACATATAACCAATGATTCAATTCGTAGGGATGCACATCAAATCATTGAGTATATAAAAAAACATAAGATTGTTTCTGCTTTTTTCCCACCGCAGATGGCGAGGTTGATTCTGGAATTAGGTGATGGTCTATTAGACATTCTAATAACAGGAAGTGAAAAAGTCAGGTCTTTGTATAGTCAAAAAACTAAGGTGATGAACTCTTGGGGAGCTAGTGAAACATTTGGTCCGGTCACTGCTTTTGAAATAGACCAACCATATCCAGAGGGCGCTCCAATAGGGAAACCTTACGATGGTAGCCGAGTGTATATACTCGATGAAAATAGGAATATATTACCATGTGGACAGGAAGGAGAAATCTGTGTATCTGGTCAAATTGCTGATGGATACATCAACCTCCCAGAGCTTACCGCTGAAAAGTTTATTCAGAATCCAGCTGCCAGAGGTGAACATGATGCCATTCTTTATCGAACAGGCGACCTCGGTTTTTTAAAAGATGATGGAACACTGGTTTATGTCCAAAGAAAAGATTGGATGATTAAGGTCAGTGGTTACCGTATAGAACCGGGTGAAATAGAATCTGTGATGAAAAAATATGCTCCTATCCGTGAAGCTGTGGTAAAAGGTTTTGAAACTAAGACAGGTGATACTATACTTTTTTCTGTTTATACAGCTGATACAAAGGTGGAGCCAAGCATGATAAAAGAAGCTATAAAAAAGCATTTACCAGATTATATGATTCCACAAGTTATGGAACAGCTTGACAACCTACCTCTCAATACCAATGGAAAAATAGACCGTTTGAGTATAAAAGCACCAGATTTTATGCTCCCACAAGTTCCTCCCACATTTATGGAGGGGGTAGGGGGGGGAAATTATAACAATCCCAAAAATCTTGAAACCAAAATATGCTCTCTTTTTGAAAAAATTACTGGAGCAAAAAATGTAAAAGGCTCCGATAATTTCTTTGATTTAGGTGGCACATCTTTGTCAGTTACGCTATTTGTCATCACAGCAGAGAACGAGGGACTTAGAGATAAAAATGGAGATTGTATATCTTACAGTAGCGTATATTTAAACCCCACACCTCGTAGTCTGGCAAATCTCCTTATTTCAGATAATAAGAAAAATATAACTTCGTCAACAAAACTTCAATATGATGATCAATACGATTATACCAAAATAAATGATCTTTTGTCTGAAAATTGTTTAGACAATTTTTTAAAAGGTAAAAAAACTGGTTTGGGAAATGTTCTTTTAACTGGTGCTACAGGATTTCTCGGCATACATATACTTTATGGTCTATTGAATCATACAAAGGGAGAAATAACCTGCCTAGTTCGGAAAAATGATAATATTGATGTAACAGATAGACTAAAAAAACTGTATTTTAATTATTTTGAGGAAATATTAGAAAGTGGCTGTCGATTGAAAATTATCGAAGGTGACATGTTGTCTAAAGAGTTTATTTCAGATAATCAAATCAAAGATATAAATACAGTTATAAATTGTGCAGCCAATGTTGCCCATTTTGTTAGAGATAATAGTGAATTTGATATAAACACAATGGGAGTAAAAAACCTAATCGCATTTTGCCAAAAAAACAAAACTCGGCTCATCCATATTTCTACTATTGGAGTAGCAGGTTTTTCTGTTAGCCCCACTTTGCAAGACATAATGGATGAGACAATGCTTTATTTTGGTCAAAATCTTGAAAATCAATATTTATTCAGTAAATTTATTTCAGAAAGGGAAGTTTTAGAGGCTGTTTCACAAGGTTTAGATGCTAAAATTATGAGGGTAGGCAACCTAATGGGTAGAGCAAAAGATGGTGGTTTCCAAGTAAATGCTCAGTCAAACAGCTTTATAGGCAGATTGAGAGCTTATCACGCTATTGGATGTTTTCCCTTCGATTCGTTTCTTGAACAGGTAGAATTTTCCCCTGTAGGTATCACAGCAGGGGCTATACTTCATTTATCGGGAACACCTGAATCTTGCAGAGTATTCCATGTGTACAACAATAATAAAGTTTTTTTAGGCGATGTAATATTTGCTTTAAAAGATTTAGGTGTCCCAATTGAAATAGTAGAAAATGATGTTTTTGAGAGAGAATTGTCAAAAGCAATGAAAGACTGCAAAAGAGCTGAAAATCTTACTAGTTTAGTTGCCTATTTAAATGCTGCTCAAGGTAAATCAGCAAGTCTTATAGAAGCCAAAAACGATTATACAACACAAGTTTTACTCCGTCTTGGATGGCGTTGGTTTCAAACAGATAAAGAATATTTAAATAAGTTTTTTACTCATTTACTAAGTTTGGGATTATTTAATATTGATAAAACGGAATAAAATTTAATTTTTTCTAAGATATTTCAAAAAAAGAACAATATAGAAAAAATATTTTCATTGACAAAAATCGCTATTTTAATTAATTTGCACTTTTTTATTAAAAAATACATTATAAGGAGTGTAAAACAATGAAATTTAGAATTATTTTGATAGTAGTTCTGATGACAGCAATTATGCTGAATGTGTTCGCAGAGGAGAGTAATATCGTGAAAGTTTTGATGATTACAAGTATGGGTGAAATTGAGCTTGAGCTAAATAGAAACCTTGCTCCTATCACAGTAGACAATTTTGTGGGATTGGCAATGGGAACTCGTGAGTTTCAGGATCCGACCACTAGAGCTATGACCACAGGACATTTTTATGATGGTTTGATTTTTCATAGAGTTATTAAAGACTTTATGATTCAGGGAGGTTGTCCGCTTGGCAATGGAACTGGTGGACCAGGTTTTCGTTTTGAAGATGAGACTTACGAACGCGGCGAGAGGTTGACAGGTCTTGTAGATAGCGATCAAGTTGCTCATGAAGTATATTCACAAATGATTATGCCTTATTTTCAAAGTTTACAAGTTTCAGGCGGAGATCCCAATATGGAATTGTACCAACTTGTAGTATCTTGTAATGAGGCACAAAGTTATGAACCTCTCTTTGGGAAAGATATTTCTTTCTACGAAAATATCACTGGAATGGGTCCCATATACGGTCGCGGACAGTTAAAAGCAACTGTAGATTATGCGACAATCGCAATGGCAAATTCTGGACCAAACACTAATGGTTCACAGTTTTTTATAGTCACCAATAGAGAAGGCACACCTTGGCTGAATGGGAATCATACAGTATTTGGAAGAGTAACACGCGGTATGGATGTCGTTCACGCTATTGAGGATGTTGAAAAAGGAGCCAACGACAGACCAGTGGAAGAGGTTCGCATCATCTCAGTAAGAGTAGTTAATTAGCCTAAAATATTCAATACTATAGGAGGAAAAATGGTTGAAATAAACAATTTACCAAAGATTCAAGAGGCATATTTAAAAGGCAAAATCGTCTTGTTACGCGTTGATCACAATGTAGTTAAAAAAGGCAAAATCTCTGATACATACAGGATTGAAGCCACAATTCCCACGATTTTGCATATACTAAAAAAAGGGGGAAAACCTGTCATTATGACACATATAGGTCGCCCCAAAGATAAACAAACAGGAAACATCAATATTTCCCCCAATGATGATGTCGAGCCAATAGTTGAATATTTAATTCGCAAATATCGGCTCTGTTTTGCCGTTCCAGAATGCCAAAAATGTGGAGATAAAGGATATTTTGGCTTGGATTCATCAATAAATTTTCTTTTAAAAGAACTTAGAGAAGGTAAATTTGATGGCATTTATTTACCTAACACAAGGTTTTTTGCAGGAGAAGAGGACAAAGGAGAATTAAAAAAAACCTTTGGTAAACAATTGGCAGGTATAGCAGACCTTTTTGTCAATGATGCTTTTGGTTCTTGGCAACCGCATGCTTCAACCATCGAACCTGTTGAATATTTACCTTCTTATGCAGGTTTGCTCATGCAAAAAGAAATCAAACATTTGACGGACATTTTCTACGCTAAAAAGCCTTTGACAGCAGTTGTAGCAGGTTCTAAATTTGATACCAAGATCAAACCTCTTCAAGAATTGCTCAAAGTGGCTGATAATTTGATACTCGGTGGAGTGATATACAATGCTTATATAGCTGCAAAATATGGAATTACCATAAAGGGAATATCAGAAGAGAACATGATTATCGCTCGAGATTTTGTGAAAATGGCTGAACAATATCCTAAAAAGGTCATCGAACCTGAATATATTGTAGAATCAGACACTTTAGAGGGAAAATTTGAGGGACAATATAGAACTCATAAAATCTCTGACTTGAAACCCGGCACACAGTTGAACTATATCCTTGATATAGGTAAAGAATCTTTTGAAAATGAAACTTTAAAAGAAACTATCATGAAATCAAAAACATTTTTTGTGAATGCAGTGATGGGACTTACTCCTCATTTTACAGAAGGAACAATAGGGATGTATTCTCTTATAAACCAAAATAAAGAAGCAATGAAACTTTTTGGTGGTGGAGATACTTTGGAAGAATTCAAAAAATTGCTCCCTGAACTTTATTGGAAATGTATTGATGATTTGAAATATTATTTCTTCACAGGTGGTGGAACTATATTGACAGCAATAGAACAAGGTTCACCTTGGAAATTGGATACAATAAAAGCTCTTGTAGAAGTAGGTAATAAAAATAGAGAATTCAGGATGTAATATACATTGAATAAAAAATAAATTGGTTTTTCGGACAACGGGCATTTATGACCGCTGTCCGAGGATACCTCTGCGTTGTTTGTTCCGTAGATGGTCGACTTTTCGGAGAGGGATTAGGATTTTCTTTTCTCTACAGAGTCTGAATCCTTATAGGATAGGTTCTGAAAGGTAACATTAATAGTTCTAAATAAAAAAAGTGGAAAAAACATGAAATCATTTGTCAATTTATTAAAAATAACATTCACATTCATGCTATTTTTCAGTATATATAAACTGAAAGGTGATGTTTCAATGACAGAAAATATGTCACAATTTCATTTAACAGATGAGAGAGTAAGCGATTGGAATATAGCACTAAAATACCTAATGAATGGAAATCAAAGGTTTATTGAAAGCATACCTATAGGCAATGTTCTAAATGAGAGTGAAAAAAATAACTTAATAGATGGTCAAAATCCCTTTGCTGTGGTTTTAACTTGCTCTGATTCTAGAGTTGCTCCTGAAATTTATTTCGACCAAAGGCATGGAGATATTTTTGTGGTGCGAAATGCAGGGAATATATGTGATTCTATAGCTTATGGGTCTATAGAGTATGCCGTAGAACACCTTAGAGCACCTCTGTTATTAGTAGTAGGACATAGCCATTGTGGCGCTGTCTCTGGAGCCTTTGATAACGCACAATTGGGTGGTAATATACAAAAGATTTTAGATATTATTGTTGACCATATTGAGAGTAGCGAAAACCTGGAAGAAGCTATCTTTAAAAATATTTATAAGGTAGTGGAAAACATCAAAAAAAATGAAAGTATAGTCAAACATGAAACTATGGTTATAGGTGCATATTATGATTTAGTAACAGGTTCTGTTAATTTCTTTATTGAATAATGGACAATTCTGAGCAGGGCGAGGAATCTTTATTTTTTGAAATATATAGAGATACAGATTCCTCGCTTTATTCAGAATGACAAAGTAAACCTATTATACAGCTTCTTTGCCAATTTAGAAATCTGCAAAATCGTCGAAGTCCATGTTATCGAGCGGAATTATCGCATCTGGTTTAAATTCGATAGCATTGATAGGTTTATTTGACACCAATGGTTTGCTCAAATTTTTCTTTTTTGGAGCATAATTAAGTGCTGTTACAGGCTTTGTAGTATAAGCCGTTTTCGTACTCTGAGAAATAGTAAATGTGTTTACCATACTTTTCAGTTCAGCAGATTGTCCACCTAGTTGTTCTGCCGCCGCAGCCGATTCTTCTGCATTAGCTGCATTTTGTTGGGTAACTCGATTCATTTCTTGGACACCTGTAGAAATCTGGTTCACTCCGTGTGCTTGCTCATCAGAAGAAGCAGAAATTTCGTTGACAATGCTTTTTACTTTATTGAATTGTTCTTTCATTTCGATAAATGATTTTGTAACTTGTTCAACGATTCTTGAACCCATTTCTGAGTTTCTGATTGCTTCTTCAATAAGAACATTGGTGTTTTTCGCAGCTTCAGCGCTTCTTAAAGCAAGATTTTTAACTTCTTCCGCAACCACAGCAAACCCTTTTCCAGCATCGCCTGCGTGAGCCGCTTCAACAGCAGCATTGAGAGCTAGTAGGTTTGTTTGGAAAGCAATCTCGTCAATAGTTTTCAGTATTTTTCCAGTTTCGTGTGAAGATTTTAAGATTGCATCCATCGCTTTGTTCATTTTTTCCATAGCATCATTCCCAGCATCAACAGCTAAAACAGCCACATCGGCAAGTTTAAGCCCCGACTTTGCATTGTCAGCATTATTGCGGGTTAAGGAATTAATTTGTTCCAGAGAGGAAGATATTTCTTCAAGTGAGGAAGCTTGCTGTGAGGTAGCTTCAGCTAGGGTATGCGATCCAGAGTTAATTTCAGTGGAAGCAGAAGTTATTTGTTCCACAGCCATTTCAACTTGAATTAAAGAATTGTCTAGTTTACTTGCTGCTTGGTTTACATTTTTTGTAAACTCATCAATTTCTCCTTTGTAATTGCTAGTAACTCGTGCTGTCAAATCGCTATTTGCTAACCGATCCATTACTTTCATCACATCATTAATAGGAGTAACTACAGCATCGAGAACATCGTTGATTCCTTTCACGATATCCTGAAAATCGCCTTGGTGCTTATTAATATCAGCACGTTTTTTTAATCGACCTTCAGCTACTTCACTCACCAGCATCACAGTGTCGTCATACATCGATTTTATGCTTCTAACCATATCTTGCATAGCTACCGAAAGGACGCCAGTTTCATCTTTAGAATCAACAGTAATGTTGACTTTGGTATTACCTCTAGCCAGATTATTCGCCACTTCCACACATTTGCTTACCGGTTTTGTTATCATCCCTGTTACCATAAAAGCAAAGAAAAGAGCAATGATCAGAGCTATAGCCAATGAAATAACTACATGAGTAATGCTGTTGTTAGTGAGTTGGTATGTATTATCACCTGCAGCTAACATATAGTTTTCGTTCAGGTCCATAAGTTCAGCCACTTTGTCGATATATTCACCTTGAACCCTTCGAAAATCACCCATGAGCAAATCAAGCATGGCTTCTTGGTTACCAGCTTCGATATAGTCATCCATTTGGTTTGATAAATTTCGGTATTCCACTCGAAGTCTTTGATAATCTGACCAGATAGCTCTACCTTCATTCGAAGTTCCCCATTCATCAATCACTTTTTGATAGGCTTCAGCCGTTTGCCCAGCTCTAATAAAAGTTTCAGCAATTTCATCGCGAGTTGCTCTTAATTCTGCTGGGGTGCCGTAAAGTGGATCAATTTGATAAGAAGCGAGCCAATAGCGTCTGGCAATAACATTCACATTGTCAACAACAGTTGAACTGTATAACAGCTTTGAAAGGTTATTATTCAACATAGCACTATTTGCATCTCTCACATTAATAAATGATGAAATAGAAATTCCTGAGATAATGACCATCGCCACAATGAGTATCCCAAATCCGACCCCGAGTTTCATTCCAATTTTCGCATTTTTAAGCATTTTTTTTTCTCCTTGATTTATATTGTTCATGCTTTATTTTCATATAATCCATTGATGATAAAAGGAATTCCAGATTCCTTTGCATTTTTTTCTATAACCATCAATATTCTTAACCCTGTTGCAGACAGATAGCTTATTTTAGTACAATCTAAATGCACTTCATTTGTCATACCATTTGGTGATTTTTGTGTAGTCTCATCAAAAACTTTTGTTAACATATTCTGCAGAATTAATGCAGCTGATTTATCGAGCTTACCCTCAATTGAGATGACGAGAACCTCGTTATCAATTTTTTTTGTGAATTTCATGGTTATTTAAACTCCACTTTGTAATGAATGAATGAATGAGTGTAATCAAAGTATTCTCATAACAGATTATACAGCACTCATAAAATTCAATCATTAAAAATTTATATCTTTTATATATAGTGTTATTAAAATATAAAAAGGTTGGATTTTTTTTAGTTTTAAAAAGTAGTATATATTACGAGGAAATCGGAGATTTCTGCTACGGATGGGGGAAATCGGAGATTTCTGCTACGGATGAGTGGAAATCGGAGATTTCTGCTACGGATGTGAGGAAATCGGAGATTTCTGCTACGGATGTGAGGAAATCGGAGATTTCTGCTACGGATGTGAGGAAATCGGAGATTTCTGCTACGGATGGTTGAAATCGGAGATTTCTGCTACGGATGAGTGGAAATCGGAGATTTCTGCTACGGATGTGAGGAAATCGGAGATTTCTGCTACGGATGTTTGAAATCGGAGATTTCTGCTACGGATGTGAGGAAATCGGAGATTTCTGCTACGGATGTTTGAAATCGGAGATTTTTGCTACGGATGTGAGGAAATCGGAGATTTCTGCTACGGATGTGAGGAAATCGGAGATTTCTGCTACGGATGTTTGAAATCGGAGATTTCTGCTACGGATGTTTGAAATCGGAGATTTCTGCTACGGATGGATGAAATCGGAGATTTCTGCTACGGATGGTTGAAATCGGAGATTTCTGCTACGGATGGATGAAATCGGAGATTTCTGCTACGGATGGAGGAAATCGGAGATTTCTGCTACGGATGGAGGAAATCGGAGGTTTCTGCTACGGATGGAGGAAATCGGAGATTTCTGCTACGAGGTAAAATGCTTAATTGTGGCTCATATTACATATTGGACAGAGTTTTTTAGAAAATAGTTGACAAATCGTATTAAAAATAAAAACTTGTTCTTTGAGATTCACCTAAGTGAGTGTAAAAGGAGAAAGATGATGAAAATAGTTAAATTGGAAGAATTAGTAGACTTAGCTAAACAGAAGTCCAAAAAGCGATTAGTTGTTGTTTATGTAAATGATCAACATACTCTTGATGCTGTAAATGATGCCGTAGATGCTGGACTTATAGAAGCTACCTTAACAGGTGAAAAAGCAGTCATAGAAAAGATGTGTCTAGACAGCAATTTTGACATCAACAAATTCAATATTATTGAGCAAAGTGACCCTATAGAAGCTGGTTTGCTGTGCTGTGATTTTATCAATCAGGGTAGGGCACAATTGATTATGAAAGGTTCTATCACAACTGATGACTACATGAGATGCCTTTTAAACAAAGAAAGGGGCATCATGGAACCTGGTTCTATGCTCACGCATGTTACTGTGATTGAACATTCTGAATATCCTAAATTAATGATTGTTGGAGATGTAGCAGTGATTCCAGCACCAACATTAGAACAAAAAGAAAAAATCTTGCATTTTCTCATTGATACTGCCCATAAACTCGGAAATGAAGAACCTCTAGTAGCTCTAGTTGCTCCATCAGAAAAACAAACCACAAAAATATCGTCTTCTGCTGATGCAATGGCTCTTGTCGAAAGAGCAAAGAACGGATTTTTTGGAAAAAGTATTATTGATGGACCAATGGGTTTTGATCTCGCTATAGATAAAGAAGCTGTGACTATCAAAGGATATAAAAGTCCCGTAGGCGGAAATGCTGATGTTGTCCTATTTCCCAATATAGAATCTGCAAATGTGTATTATAAAACAGTAACAAAGTTTTTACATGCAGAGGTCGGAGCTATGGTTGTCGGAGCAAAAGTTCCTGCAATACTTTCCTCAAGGGGTGATAGTGCGAAAACAAAACTTTATTCGATAGCTTTGGCAGCAGTTACTACAGATCAGTGATATGAGAAATTAGCAGTGATTTTCCTCATCAAATCAAGGAGAGCAAAATGAAAATATTCCTCGCTTCTGATCATGCAGGATATGAACTGAAAGAGAGTATAAAGAGCTTTTTAAATAATAGATTAACTCTCTCATTTACGAGGAAATCGGAGATTTTTGCTACTGAGGGGAAATCGGAGATTTCTGCTACGGAGATGAAATCGGAGATTTCTGCTACGGAGATGAAATCGGAGATTTCTGCTACGGAGATGAAATCGGAGATTTCTGCTACGGAGATGAAATCGGAGATTTCTGCTACTGAGGGGAAATCGGAGATTTCTGCTACGGAGATGAAATCGGAGATTTCTGCTACTGAGGGGAAATCGGAGATTTCTGCTACTGAGGGGAAATCGGAGATTTCTGCTACTGAGGGGAAATCGGAGATTTCTGCTACGGAGAGGAAATCAATAGAACCGATTAGAACAGAAGTGGGAGAAACTATCGAATTTCACGATTTTGGAGCATATACTTCTGAACCTATTGACTATGTGGATACTGGAATTAGTGCAGCAGAGGCTTTAAAAACGAATTTGGGGAGCGGAAATAGAGTTTTTGGAATTTTGATTTGCGGAACTGGTCAAGGCATGAGTATGATAGCAAATAAAGTGAATGGGATACGCGCTAGCCTTTGCTTAACACCCGAATTTGCAAGACTTGCAAGGCAGCACAACGATGCCAATGTGCTTGTTTTAGCTGGTAGGTTTTTAAATACAGAACAGGCACTTGAAATCTTGACAACCTTTTTAAACGAACCTTTTTCCGATGAAATAAGGCACAAAAATAGAATAGAAAAAATAAATAAATATGAAATGTTACGAGATAAGGAAGAACCTAAAAAAGGCAAAGCGCCCATTCCTATCTTTCTTCGTAAATATTTTAAGTGAGGAAATAATGAAACAAATCCAAAAAAATGACCCTGAATTATATGCAGCATTGCAAGAAGAGCTTGTCAGACAAGAAGATAATCTTGAATTGATAGCATCAGAAAATTATGTATCAAGAGCAGTATTAGAGGCTGCTGGCTCTGTTTTGACTAATAAATATGCAGAAGGCTACCCATATCGCTGGAGCAAGAAAACAGGTGAGGCTAATTACAATCTTTATGGTAGATATTATGGTGGGTGCGAACATGTAGACATCGTCGAAAAACTCGCTATAGAAAGGGCAAAAGAGCTATTTGGTGCTGAACATGCAAATGTGCAGGCTCATTCTGGTTCGCAAGCTAATATGGCAGCTTATTTTTCATTAATTAAACCGGGTGATACTGTATTGAGTCTTGAACTTGCTTGTGGCGGACATCTTACCCATGGTCACCCTCTGAGTTTTTCTGGGCAGTTTTACAAAATAATTCATTATGGAGTTGATAAAGAAACTGAAAAACTTGATTATTCAGTGATCAGAAAGCTCGCTTTAGAGCATAAACCAGCTTTGATTTTGACAGGTGCGTCTGCTTATCCCAGAGCTATCGATTTTGCAAAGTTCAGAGAAATTGCTGATGAAATAGGAGCAAAACTTTTTGTAGATATGGCGCATATAGCTGGACTTGTTGCGACAGGATTGCATCAAAATCCTGTTCCTTTTGCAGATATCGTGACTTCTACCACTCACAAAACACTTAGAGGACCTCGCTCAGGATTGATTCTTTGTAAAAAAGAATATGCTAAAGATGTGGACACCAATGTTTTTCCGGGTATTCAAGGTGGACCCTTAATGCACATCATTGCAGCAAAAGCTGTAGCTTTCAAAGAAGCATTGTCAGAAGATTTTAAAACATATCAAAAACAAGTAATAAAAAATGCCAGTGCCTTAGCTGAAGCTCTCAAAAAAGAGGGTTTTAAACTTGTTTCTGGTGGAACAGACAATCATCTTGTTCTTTTAAATCTTGGAACTGAAGAAGAAGGAGGCATTTCAGGAAAAAAAATGGAAGAACTACTAGATGTAGCAGGTATAACAGTTAATAAAAACACTGTTCCTTATGATTCAAGACCTCCTCTTGTAGCATCAGGAATAAGGATTGGCACACCAGCTATTACAACCCGTGGAATGAAAGAAGCAGAAATGTGTCTGATAGCAAAATTTATCAAAAAGGTGTTTGATAATTCTGAAAATGAAGAAAAACTCTCTGAGGTGAAATCAGAGGTGAGAAATTTGACATCGAAATTTCCTTTATATAAAGATATGATTATGAATTACAAATTATAAATTATAAATTATAAATTATAAATTATAAATTTTTGTGAACGCTGATTACATTGTGATGATAACACTTGGTAACCTACAGCAACGACGAGGATTGTGGAAGATGCACTGAGATAGCTTCTGGGGGATGGGAATCTGTGTTTGGTACCGTTTTCTAATGAAAGAGGTTGTCTCAAAATAAGTTTTCCTTGTCAATATGAGCGAAGTGAAGGAACTGGATATAGAATTGGATTTGAGATCCTTCACTTCGTTCAGAACGACAAAACTCCGTTTATAATAACAAAATTCCATTCAGAATGACAAAATGGGAACCTATTTTCCTGTTATTCAATTCTTTTCTCTACAGGTATGAGTAAATCTGTTTCATAGAAAACTATCAGCCCCATTATTTTACAACTAGTGGTTTATTGTCCCAAATAAAATTATTGACAAAAAAGCTGTTAAAAAATAATTATCGACAAAATTCATAAAAAAGTGAAGTTTTCCTCTAGGTAAATTGTCAAAGGATTTGTATGAATAAAAAATGTATTTTGTTTATTTTAATAAATTTATGGCTTAATGCCTTTCTCTTCTCTAATGAGATTTATACCGTCCAGAGAGGAGATACATTAACTCGAATAGCAACAAGATTTCAGATAAGCGTCAACGACTTGAGAGAAATGAATAATCTCTCAAATGACAATATCAGGGTTGGTCAAAGGCTTGTTGTCAGAAAGTTTACGGGACAAACTCCCATTCATTATACAGTTCGGGCTGGAGATAATCTCACTTCAATAGCCAGAAGTCGAAATACAACAGTTTCACAACTTGTAGAATGGAATAGCCTCCGAAGCAGTAATATTCGGGTTGGACAAAGACTTATTGTTGGTTATGAAGCTCCGAGCAACACCACTCCAACCCAAAATCAACCAGCAGTAAGCACTAGTCAAAGATTTCATATCGTAGAACCGGGTGAAACATTAACCTCAATATCAAGGCATTATGATATTGATGTTATTTATTTAGTTGAATATAATAGACTCACGGGATTTACGATTTATCCGGGGCAAAGAATATGGCTTGAAGATGGTCATGTCACTATTGATGTTTCAGAAAACTTACCTCCGATAGTTCAACAAACACCAACAGTTGCGAGTTCTAACAGGTCTGTTACGCATACAGTAAGGCGCGGAGAAAATCTTTTCAGAATAGCCTTGCAATATGGTGTAAGTGTTGAAGATTTAAGAAGATGGAATAGGCTCTCTAACACCAATATAAGAGTTGGACAAATATTAAATATAATGGAACCCTCAAATGTCGCTAACCTTAATGTAGATAGAAATGTAGCACCCCTACCTGTAGCAGCTGGTAGAGCGATTTTACCCGTTGGACATGTAAATATATTATCAGAATTTGGAGTTCGCGGTGGAATGATGCACCAAGGTATAGATTTAGGTGGAAGTCCGGGTTCGCATATTTTTGCTGTTTTACCGGGAGTAGTGGCATTTTCTGGAGTGCAACGAGGTTTTGGCAATGTAGTGATCTTAGAACATGCCAACAATATAATGACTGTATATGCTCATAATGAGTCTAATCTTGTTTCAGTAGGTGAGCGAGTCGATCAAGGTCAAATAATAGCCACAATAGGTAATACAGGAAACGCAAACGCATATCATGTTCATTTTGAGTATAGAGTAAGAGGAATAGCTCGCAATCCGAGAGAATTATTGAGGTTTTAGAAAGTTTTATGGAAATATCCAAAAAAGTCCAGTTTTTTTATATAATTCTGATTTTTTCCTTTTTTTACAAGCAAGAATAATCATCAATTAAACATCCTTTTTTCCTTTACAGAATAATGATTTTAAATAAAATAATATGGTTTTTTAAAAAGCTCTTGACAAAAAAGAGGTTGTGAAAAAAATAACATCGATGTAAAATCAAAATAATTGATAAATAATAAAAAAAATATGGAGGTACCATGAAAAACTTACAAAGAGTAGTGGTAATTGCTTTGCTAATCGTAGCATTAGCTTTAGTAGCCTGTGCACCAAAGCCACCTCCTGTCAGCCAAAATCAATTCAATGAAGCTAGACAGGAAACTTTGGATGCCGAACAAAGAGTGTTAGCACTCGAAAGAGAAAAGAGCCAGCTTGAGACTGAAATCATGCAGAGACAGGCATTGCGCGATGTCTTGTTAGAAATGGTCGATGAGATGGAATAAGGAAGGAGAAAGATGAGAAAATTTACTTTATTTATTGTTTTAGTTATTTTTATTTTCCCTTTGTTCCTACATGGCTTTACTTACCTGAGCGATTCTGAATACAGAGCATTGAGTTCGGGCGAAAGAAGGGAATATATTGCAGCATTAGAAGTCGAAATGTCATCAATGCAAAGAAGAAGAGCAGATGCAATGGCATCAAGCATGTTGCTAGAAATGGAAATTGAAGAAACTAGAGGTCATTTGAGCGAAATGAACGAAGAAATAGCTGAGCTTATGGCTATTCTCGGCATTACAGAAGAAACCTTAGCAGCTACTCGCGCAAGACTTCGTTACTATCAAGACCAATTAACCAACTGGGAAAGAATGAGCGATAACGAATTATGGAGAAATGCGAGAGCATTTACCGAACTTCGTGAAGATTACTATGGAACACGCCAAACTCGTGAAGCTCGCCTTCCAGAATTTCAAAGAGATATTACTGAGTTAAATCGCAGATTTACAGCAGTAGGCGAATCTGTAGATAGAGCTAGAAGAACCTCTGGTTATTATGAAGACAGCTACACTGTTCAAAGAGGTGATTCTTTGTCAAGAATAGCTGGTTATGACTTCATCTACAACGATTCAACAAGATGGCCAATTATCTTCAGAGCCAATCGTGACCAAATTTCAAACCCAAATCTCATTCACCCTGGTCAAAACCTCAGAATTCCAAGAGGTCAACCTACCACTTGGCGCGTATGGCGTGGTGAGTCACTTTGGAGAATAGCTCAATATCCTGAAGTTTATGGAACTGGAACAAGATGGCCTGTTATCTACAGAGCCAATCAAGACCAAATCAGAGACCCAAATTTGATATTCCCAGACCAAATTCTTGTGATTCCAAGAGATGGGGACTAGTTTTTCTTTAAACTAATAAAAAAAAGCCTCTTATTTAAGAGGCTTTTTTTTTATATCCATAAATAATAAAATCCGATAATAGCATTTATCTTTTACATTGGGCATGATAATGTAGGTGCAACCTCACAATGACGACAAGGGTGACCTCGCTTTCTACAAAGCCAATTTTCCTACAGAAAATAAGGTTGTATTGTTCATTGAATTAGATAGAAATTAGGTTTTATGATATTCCGGCGGTATAATGTTTTGTATTATGCATATTTCCTATCGGAAAAAAATATGTGTTGGGGGGCATTGTTTTCTACCAAGCCATAATTCCTAAGCGGAATAATCTAGGAG
>WRLO01000033.1 GCA_009777575.1 Candidatus Cloacimonadota bacterium | reverse complement strand
CTCAATGTAGAATTTAATTAATTGTAAACATACTATGCATAAGCCTCCTTAGGTATGTGAAGCTAGGTAGAAAATGATGTAAAACCACAAAACCGCATCCCGTAGGGATGCAACCAATCTATTGGCATTCGTAGGGAACGCATGTATGCGTTCCGCCTCAATGTAGAATTTAATTAATTGTAAACATACTATGCATAAGCCTCCTTAGGTATGTGAAGCTAGGTAGAAAATGATGTAAAACCACAAAACCGCATCCCGTAGGGATGCAACCAATCTATTGGCACATTTTGTAGCATTCCTGCAAGATACAGATGCTTATATTCCTTTCTACAATGCTAACATCTCTACGAGGTTTCTCAGACTAAGGTCATCAATGAACCCTCTCCTAAAAGTATATTAATAAAATTTTACCTTGCATAAGCCGAAGGTATGTGTCTGTTAATAGAAAACAACTTTCCATTTGGGTTCTTATTCTTTGAATATTCCAGAGGAATAATGGTTTAGTAGAAAAATAGTATTAATCCTCGTTCAAAAGCAAAAAAGACCGACAAAAGTCGGTCTTTTCTGTGTTTATATCATTTCATTATTCTTCTTCGTCTTCATCCTCATCATCATCGTCTTCTTCGTCATCTTCGTCATCATCATCATCTTCATCTTCTTCATCGTCATCGAAATAATCCTCGTCATCGAGTTCTTCATTGAAATACTCTTCGAAAGTATTTATTGCTTTGGTGAACTCTTCTTCGTCCTCAATAGTCACTATTTCTATGTTTTCTTCATCCAGTTTTCGGCATTCATATACATAGTATTCGTTACCATCCATTGGTAACAATGCCACATAAGACTTGCCATCGATCTCTATGATCTCAAGAACTTCGCATTCTTCTATTGTCCCGTCTTCCAATTCGAGCTCAATAGTTTGAATGAAATCTACATCGTCTTCATAAGTATCTTCAATAGGTTTGTTATCTGTCATAACTAACTCCTTGTATCAATTTTTTTCTTCTGAGTGTCATTATTTATTTTTTGTTAAATAATGCAAGCATTTTTTACTCAATCGGGTAAGCAACAAATTGAGTCAGCTGATCATCAATCACCTAAAGTTGCTACCATGACAGCTTTTATAGTGTGCATACGATTTTCTGCTTCATCCCAAACCACTGATTGTTTTCCTTCAAACACTTCATCGGTCACTTCCATTTCTGGTATACCAAATTTTTTCAAGACATCAAGACCTATTTTAGTTTCAGTATTGTGAAACGATGGCAGACAGTGCATAAATATTGTCGTGTCTTTGCCTGTTTTTTTCATCAAATCCATATTAACTTGATAAGGTTTCAATAGTTTGATTCTTTCTTCCCAGACATTATCGGCTTCACCCATTGATACCCAAACATCTGTGTATATCACATCGGCACCCTTTACTCCTGTTTCAATACTGTCTGTTACCGTGATTTTTGCTTTAGTAGTTTTTGCTATTTCCTGACATTTTTGGACTAAATCATTTTCTGGAAAAAGACTTTTGGGACTGACTATTCTGAAATCCATACCCATTTTGCTAGCACCGATCATCAAAGCATTTCCCATGTTATTCCTACCATCTCCTACATAAGCGAATATTACTTCATTGAGAGGTTTTTTGATATGCTCCATGATGGTCATAAAATCTGCTAAGACCTGAGTAGGGTGATCTTCATTGGTTAAACCATTCCATACTGGAACTCCTGCGTATTCTGCGAGTTCTTCGACTATGTTTTGACCAAAACCGCGGTATTCAATGCCATCATAATAGCGACCAAGCACACGCGCTGAATCTTTTACTGATTCTTTGTTACCAAATTGTGAGCCGCTTGGTCCTAAATAGGTGACATGAGCACCTTGATCTAATGCCGCTACTTCAAAGGCACATCTGGTTCGCGTGGAATCTTTTTCAAAAATTAAAGCAATATTCTTGCCTTTCAGTTTGGGTTGCTCAGTTCCAGTATATTTTGCCTTCTTTAAATCAATAGACAAGTCCAGTAAAAACTGAATTTCTGTTGGGCTGAAATCCATTAGAGTAAGAAAATGACGATTTCTTAAATTAAAAGCCATATTAAAGCTCCTTATTTTTCATTTTGAACATTTTTTTTAAATATCTCAAAAATGTCAAATTGTTTTTTCTAGGACACTATTCAACACGGTATGATGACCGATATTCCTTGATAATCTATTTCTTCTTGATAGATTTTTACTAATTTAGCATGATTCTTTTTTAGAGGTGTGCAAACGCGGATATGCTCAGGATTAACCCCCACCCGACAGCTAAAGCAATCGGTTAATCAATCCATGATGCCTTCTCCAACACCATCCATGCATGAAAATAGATTGCATTCCGAGCGCATACCTTGTCATTCCGAGCGGAGCGAGGAATCTCATCATATTGCTTTTAGTTATTTCCGAGATTCTTCACTCCGTTCAGAATGACAAGGAAAGGTTCAGAATGACAAAAAAGGGATCATATTTTCGTGCTATAAAGTGCAGTCCTTGCAGGACTTAGATACTCTATATGCATAAGGAGATACCACACTACATATATAGAGAGATACCACATAGTCTCGCAGAGACTTAACTCTATTAACCGATTGCTTTAGCTGTCGGTATTGGACATCTACAACTCGGTAAGTCCCGAAGGGACGACAATTATCTATCATACTACACCTCCCGTTTACCTGTCACATACTCATATATCAAGGACTTCTTGTAGTCTTTCAATTCGGCTATCTTTTGGTGTTTTAAGTCGATTATTTTGTCTATATTACTACACTTCTCGTCTAAATAGGATGCAATAGTGATTTGCTCAGGGAGAGGAGGATAAGGAATATTTAAATTTTTAATAAAGTTCCAGCTTGCTCTTGGCATTTTTGTCCCATATGTAGAGGAATTAACAATATCAATAAAATTTTGGGATAATAAAACATAAAAAAGATATTTTAAATTCCCTACAAAGTTTTTAATTACAAGAAATTCTCCAGTACAAAATCCATCTTCTTTTGCGAGATAAATCTTTGCAAGATATGGTCTTAACTTTGAAAACAATAAATCTCCTTTGTAGTATCTATCTGATTGTTTCTCTGAGTAATCATTTTCTGTTTCTACATACTTTCCAGACCAACTCTCTATGTTTTCTAAACCTAAAAAGTTAAAACAAGTAGAAAAATTTCCAGTTTCTTGTCTTAATTTAATTAACATTGATAGTTTTTTTACTACCCATTCGTCAGGCACTTCCCCAATCCATTCAATTCCGCTCTCTTTAAATTCTGTATTATTTATTCCTTTCGTAGTGACTTTTTGAATTATTCCTTTTTTATATTCTTTCAGCTCATCAATCATTTTGTGTTGTAATTCTATCAAGGAATCAATCTTTGAGCATTTGTCCTCGAGGAAATTGGCAATGGCGGTTTGCTCGGAGAGAGGGGGGATTACTATAGACATACACAAAAGTCTTTGTTGGCTTAAATTTGCACGAGTGATAGAATTATCGTTTGCTGCAAGATAACCACGACAAACCTCACTTCTAAATAGGTATTTTGAATAATTTGTATCAAGTTCTTTGTTAGTAGGTCTAAATCTAATGGTAAATCCATTAAATACTGCATTTTCCCAGTCTTTCAATGCAACTGAAGAAAGCCCTAATTCTTCGATTGTTTCACTTGATCCTGTAAAAAAAATATCTCCTTTTTTTATAGAATACTTTTCTCTCTCTAATTCAGTGCAATCCACAAGTTCAATGGCATTATAATCAACCTCAAAATTTTTATATACATTTTTATAGTTCAAAAAAGGGAAACCATGACCAAAATCATCTTGTTTCAAACTTGATATACCAGTTCTAGTCCATCCAAAATTTTTAAGTCTTTCAATTCTCCAGCCTTCCGGAACTACCCCGATCCATTCAATCCCGCTATCTTTCATTTTTCTATTCATAAATCACCTTAATTTCTCTGTGTAACTCCGTGTTCTCTGTGGTTATATTTTATTCAATTGGTTTAGTTGGTCTTATTGGTCATCCACATCGATTTAAGTTTTGTAGTAGCTATAGATAATTTTGTATTATGTATAATCATCCAGCTCCTTGATTTTTTTTAGTTCAAGTATTAATTCTGGAATATATTTCTGTGCAGTAATCCAAACTTTTTCTATCTTTATCTCTCCATAATCATGAGCTAATATATTTCTTAATCCAATAATATCTTTCCATGCTATTTGAGGAAAAGAAATTTGGGTTTCGGTACTTATTTTCTTTGCTGCAATTCCAATTATTTCAAGATTCCTCTCAGTAGCAGCTCTTAATATGTTGTTTTTCTCAAACTCATAAAAACTTACATTTTTTATGAATTCTACAATGTTTTTGCTATGTATATACATATCAATTAACAATGATAAATCCTTGTCAGTTATAGACATATATCACCTCTGCGGTAGATAAAATAATCTTTTTTCTGATTGGGTTTTTTAAAGCTTCTTTTTCAATTAGGTCAGTTCTGCGATTAAGCATAATAGATAGTTCGTCTTTTAACCGAACCATGTCTAATAATGTGTTGTCCCATTCATTTAAATAAGAAATCAAAAAGTCAATATCGCTTTCTGCATTGAAATCATCACGAATAGATGAGCCAAAAACAGATAATTCTTTTACTCCATACTTTTTGCACAAACGAACTAACTCGTCATTGTCAATAAATACTCCGTTGTTTTTTAATTTTTCAATTGCTTGCATAGTATATCCTATATTTTAATTGAGTCATTGTTTTTATTACCTGTTTTTTGTCAATGAAAAATGTCATTGATAGAAAGTGCTCTGTATAGTCATAAGGTTTTGAACCTCCATACCAGCTTTTAAATGGTGTCACAAAATGTGACTTCAAGTTTATCTTACTCATTTCACCTTCCAATGTCCAGTTTTATCAGAGCCAATTCTCTCAATGAGATTTTCATTTTTCAGGCTTTCTATGTTTCTGTGTATTGTTCTTTCTGAAACCGAGAGTATTTTTGCCATTTCTTTTGCTGACAGATTTGGGTTTTGGGTTATGATTTCTTTAAGTTTATTTTTTACACTGACATTTACACTGACATTTACACTGACATCAGTCTCGATTTTTATTGAATTATCTTTTGTTTCTACAAGGTCAGCAATCTCTCCTTTTACATATTTTATGATGGTTTCTAGTTTTTTTTCTATTATGCTACCGATATATTCTGTGAGTGGTTTCACTTGTTCAATATTGGCATTTGCTCCATCGAAAGGGATTTTTCCAGAGAGTAGATCACATTTACGCAGGGTGTCGAGGTAGTTTTTTCTATCATCAGTGCGGATGACGATCATCGGGTAATTGTGCCTATGTAGTATATAATTTACGATGAGTCTAGCGATTCTACCGTTTCCATCTTCAAAGGGATGGATGCGGATATAGCGATAGTGAAACATTGCAGTAAGCTCTTCTATTTTAAGTTCACCTTTCTTTTCTTCATCACTGTACCACTGCAATAAATCCGCCATTAGTGAAGGTGTTTCTTCTATAGAGGCATAATCAAATATTTCTCCTGATGGTGTGATAACTGAGTTTAGTCGTTTTTTATATACTCCTACTCTTATTTCATAGCGATAATCACCATCTCGGCTTGTTTTGTAATAATTACGCACTAAAATTATCTTATTTAGTTCTCTTATAAAAGATTCTGTTAGCATAAAATCTTTATCTTTTGCCATTTCTTTTAGCCAATGTAACCCCACATTATGTGCTTTCATTTCTTCCAAGTCCTGCATTCTCGCATTACCCATCACATTTCCAAAAAGTAGGAGAAGTTTTGTTTGTCCATAAGTGAGTGTATTACCTTCAATATGATTTGAATTATAATTAAAATCTATCATGAACTGCTGATTTATATCCCGTTCAAGTTTTTCATTTAAGGGCAGTAAAGAAAGCCATTCTTGATAAAGCTCAGGTATCTTATTCATTTTTAAACAACTCCTTCAGCAACTCTGTTTCTTGTTTTTCGAGTTTTTTTATATTTTCCCCGATTTCGTTTATATCTCTTGGAGGTGAGTATTTATAAAAAAGTCTGGTAAATGGTATTTCATATCCGATTTTTGTTTTGCTTTCATCGATGTAAGCGTGTGGATTGTATGGTAAGACATTCTTTTCCAAATACTCATCATAAGATATGTTTGCAGGTATATTCTCGGTATCTTTTTTATCTTTATCGGGAGTTGGCTTGCCTTTTTTGTCTAAAATCATTTTTCCATCATCGTCAAATAATGGAGTCTGGACAACTACCTTGAAATATTTGAAATCGTCATTGTATAATATCTTACTTCCTATGTATTTACCTTCTATATTATATTCTCTATCTTCAAAGTTGGTGTAAACTTCCACTATATTTTCAATGCATTCGTCATTGAAATCATTTTTTTTATTTCCAAGTGATTTGCGTCTTTTTACAAACATATTTTTGGCATTTATCAGCTGAACTTTGCCTATTCTATGTTGTTCTTTATTTTTGCTGATAATCCAAATATATGTGGCAATGCCTGTTTTATAAAACATATCATTGGGCATTTGGATGATAGTTTCGAGCCAGTCATTTTCTATGATAAATTTTCGAATATTACTTTGTCCGCTACCTGCATCACCGCTCTGAAGTGGTGACCCGTTTTGAATGATAGCCATTCTACCTTTATCTTTTAATTTGGTTATGCCATTGAGCAAAAACAGCATTTGTCCATCATCTATTTTGGGTAATCCTGCTCCAAATCTACCATTTTCACCTATTTTATGTTCATCTCGAACTTTTCTTTCTTGTTTTTTCCAGTCAATGCCAAAAGGTGGGTTGGAGATTATATAATCAAAAGTAAAATCACCGAATCGGTCGTCATCTAGTGTGTCCCCAAACCGCATATTGTTTGCATCGCCTCCTCTGATGAGCATATCACTTGAGGCAATAGCAAAGGTTTCAGGGTTGAACTCTTGCCCATAACAATTAATTTTTGCTGATGGGTTTATGTCTGAAATTCTTTCGGAAAGACATCCGAGCATCTGACTTGTCCCCATTGCCATATCATAAACTTCTTTTGTGATGGCTTCATCTTTTAGGTCTTCTTCGTCACCAGCGATGAGCAAGTCTGTCATTAGATATACAATGTCTCGGGCTGTAAAATGAGCTCCCGCCTCTTCGCCATAACTCTCACTAAACTTCTTTATCAAGTGTTCAAAGATATATCCCATTTCGGTAGATGAAATAGTATCCGGTGAAAAGTCTGCTTTCTGTGAACAAAACTCTTGAACTACAATATACAACGCATTTCCATTTGATAGCTTAGTGATTTCATTGTCAAAATTGAAACCCTCATTATCTTTATCTTTGCCAAAAATGATGTTGCGGACATTTTCAGAAAAACTATTTATATAGCTTCGGAGATTATGTTCTATATTATCAGGGTCACTCAAAAGTTCCTCAAAAGTAAAGGAACTAATATTATAAAAACTATAACCAGATGCTTTAGTCAAAAAAGCGTTTATTACCTGCATATTTTTATATTTTTCTTTTGCTTTCAAGACAGCATCTCGTGTAGGAGCAAGAGTGTCATTAAATCTCTTTATCACCGTAAATGGCAAAATCACCTTCCCATACTCATATGGCTTATAAAGTCCTACCAATTTATTGGCAATGCTCCATATCAAGTCAGCCCTATTTTCACTATGTTTTGTGAATTTATCATTTGGCATTAAACCCTTCCTTATACAATATAATTCTCAAATACAACAAAATAAAACTGCCCTTATAAGTCAAGAATAAAATCGAGGTAAAATTTGAAAGGGATTAAATATACAACACCCTAAAGAGCTGTTTTTTAGGTTTTTAAATAAAATTTCTAAATGAACATCAGTAAGCATATGAACTTTTAACCCACCTTTCTTTTTGCCATCTCCTTTTGGAGTCCTCTCCGAAAAGTATATTAATAAAATTTTACCTTACACATGCCGAAGGTATGTGAAGCTCGGTAGAAAATGATGTAAAACCACAAAACTGCATCCCGTAGGGATGCGACCAAGCTATTGGCATATTTTGTAGCATCCCTACAAGATGCAACATGGTGCATATATTCCTTTCTACAGAGCTAACATCGCTACGCAAACGACTTTTCGGAGAAGACTCCACCCTGAAAGGGTGGGACGAAAGGAGATATTTTTCTATAAAGAGCCACACACCTTCGGTGTGTGTAAGGTATGATTTAATAAAAAATTGACTTTTCAAACAGCGGTCATTAATTATATTTGACTTATTTGAGAAGACTCATTTATGAAAAAGTTGTAAAAATATAAAATCTAAAAAATAATTGACAAAAGAAGCTATTTAAATAAAATGGTAAAAAATCCATTTTCTATGAAGGTTTAAGTAGATACATGTTGGGAGAGAACATGATTGAAAGGTCTAATTTCCCGATAGATAAGCTATAGAGGATAGGTTTACAAAAATTTAGAATGCTTAAAATAAGAGAAATGAATAATAACAGAATTTATTTTATTTATTGGCTTCTAAAAAAATTGATTGGAGGTGATAGTGAACATTTCATTACACGAAACAAGTAAGCTACTGAAAGGAAATCAAACTTATTCGCAGTTGGGCTTTTCTATGTTGTTAACACGGTTGAGAAATCAATATGCCCAAGACGATTCTGAAGAAAACTTGATAAGATGTGCTGAAGAAATCAATGCTTTTCTAGGAAAATTTGTAAAAATCATGGCAAAAGACTTAGAAAAGATAATGAAACTAGTTGAAACAGAAGTAAAAAATCAAGTTTTAACTTTTGACGAAACATGCCAACTAATATCACAAGGCAAAGTAATGCACATCGCTGGCTCAGAAAAATTACTTAGAAAACTTCCTCAAGGCAATTGGATAGGAGGTTCAACAGAATATTTTATGACAGATATTGGTGGAATCATAACATCAGACAGATTGTTTGTAACTGAGTATTGTTTTGATGATTTCAAAATTAAGACATATGATATATCAGAAATCCAGAATGTTGCCAACGATGCTTTTGAAAATGGTTTTTCACTACTTTTAATACCATTTGATAGTGAATTACATGTATCTTATGCTAAAAACGCTCATAGTTTTGAAAATATATTTTTGAGAAATATTTCTGGCTGGATAACGGGAATCAATCCCAACTCAAATGACCAAGTACCCATCACCGTGAATGGCTTATCACATAAAGTTTTTACAGATAATGCAGTTGTTTTACATCTAAAGATTCCAGATGAACAAACTGTTGAAATAAATATCATTAACACTTTTGAACAAGATACCACTTCACCTATTATTGAGTTTACAAAAGAAGGATTTTTGGTTGAAAAATGTTTGATAAATGGTGTAGAAACTGTTTTTGCAGATTATTTAATTAACAATAAAATAGATACAACTCATCCTCTGGTAGGAGATTATCATGGACATGGAATAAATATCTCCTTCCGTGAGATCAAAGATGGGTTAGTTCATTTATATGTTCCTGTATTCGAGGGAGTCAAGTATAGAATAGCAAAACCAGTAGCAGACTATTCTAAAACCTTTAATGATCGAATACAGGAGATTTCTGTAGATAAAGTCATATTTTCATGCAATTGCTTATTAAATTTCATACATGGCGAGCTTGAAGGTAAAGAAACAAAGGGCTTTGTAGGTCCTATCACTTTTGGGGAAATAGCGTATCAGCTAGTCAGTCAAACATTAGTTTATATCACGCTTCATGGGTAAGAATTATTTATCATGAAAATATAGACTAAATTGAAAAGAAAAAATATGTCCTTGAAATAAAATCAAGGGCCAAAAATAAAAAAGGAAAATATTGGAGGCTAATTTGATAATATCAATTTATGAAACGGAAAAACTATTACGAAGCGACCAGACTTATGCTCAATTGGGCTTTTCTATGCTTCTTGCAAGATTGAAAATACAATATGCACAGGATGATTCTCAAGAAAATTTACAAAAATGTGCAGATGAAATCAATGCTTTTTTTAACAAGTTTGTCAAAATCATGGCAAGGGATTTAGAAAGCATTGTAAAACTAGTAAAAACAGATGGTGGACATCAAGTTTTATCTTTTAGTGAAACTGAAGCTTTGATCAATGAAGGCAAACTGCTTCATATCGCTGGAACAGAAAAGATACTAAGAAAACTCCCTAAAGGTAACTGGATAGGTGGTTCAACCGAATACTTTATGACCGAAGATGGAGGATTAATCTCTGGTGATTTGATGTTTGTTACGGAGTTTCCATATCAAGATTTCCAAATAAAAACATATGATGCAAGTCAAATTGAAAATGTAGCAAATGATTCAGATGACAATGGATTCACATTGATGATAATACCATTTGATAGCGATGTTCATATCACTTATGCTGAAAATGCCGCAAATTATCAAAACATCTTTATGAGAAATATAGTTGGTTGGATTTCAGGGACAAACCTTGAGAAAAAAGACCAAACTCCTACAACAGTCAATGGAATGACACAAGAAATAAGCAATAATAAAGCCGTTGCTATGCATGTAAAAATCCCTGATGACAAAACAATAGAGCTTAACATCATAAATATCTTTGAACAAGATGAAAACTCTCCAGTTATTGAGTTTCAGACAGGTGGTTTTTCAGCAGAAAAATGCCTTATAAATGGGGAAGAAAGAGTGTTTGCTGATTATATTGCTGAAAAAGGGATTGATATTAAGCTCCCATTGGTTGGCGATTTTTCTGGTCATGGGATAAATATTTCGTTTAAATCGATAAATAATGGAGTAGTAAACTTTTATGCTCCTGTGATTGTTGGAATCAAGTATCGTATCGCAAAAGCAGTCCCAGATTATTTCTTGGCTTTCCACGATAGGGTTTCTAAACTTAATCCAGATAATGTAATGTATTCTTGTAACTGTATCTTAAACTTTCTTTACGGAGGATTGGAAGGTAAGAAAATTGCAGGTTTTCCGGGACCGGTTACTTTTGGCGAAATAGCTTATCAACTAGTTAATCAAACGCTAGTGTATTTGACTATTCAATAAAAAACAGTATCACAATAACGATGCTTTCCATTAATTAATCAAAATATGGAAGCAAAACACAAAACGGAGGATTTAAATGATAAAGCTTTATACAGCAATCACAAAAGAAGTTGATGACCCTAAAAAGGCTGTCGAAGAAATAAGTGAGCAATTGAATTTCAAAGAAAATATGCTCAAAAATACTGTAGGAATAGTCCATTATTACTACGAATACATAGAAACAGGAGTGTTTGAAGCTCTTGCAGAAGCACTTCCATTTAAAATGGTAGGCTGTGTGACTGCTTATGTAGCCGCTAGCGGCGGTTTTGGGGATGCCGCTTTGACTATCACGATGTTGACCAGCGATGATGCAGATTTTTCTATTTTTTCCTTGAACGATTTAGGTAAAAAATCACATGAAATTATTTCTGAAGAACTGAAAAATCTTTTCCATGAAATGAGTAAAAAGGAAACACCAAAAGTAGCAATGACTTTTATGTCTCCTTTAAAAAATTACAGCGGAGACGATTTAGTCGCAGTTGCTAATTCTATAGAAAAAACAATACCTATATTTGGAACATTGGCTTTTTACTTAGGGCAAGATGAGTTTCATGAACAGATCATAACTAATAATGCTGTTTCAGCAGATAGCTTAGTTTTACTTGCAATATATGGTGATGTCAATCCTAAATTCCATGTCAGCACTTCTTTTGATTTTGATGAATCACTCGACACAGGCGGTGTCATTACAGAAGCTGATGGACCTACACTAAAAGCTGTCAATGGTATATCTGCAGTTCAATATTTGAAAAATCAAGATATGTTGACCACAGACAATGCTGTTTTTGGATCAGCGATTTGGGCTGTTCCTGCAATTTTGTCCTATCCAAGCGGAACAAAGGTCGTGAGAGCATTTGTGACTATCATAGATGGAACAGAATATATTTTAGCAACAGGTTCAATGGATACAGGTGCCAAAATAAAATTCTCATTTTTAGATGGTGACAAAACTTTAGCAAGCGCTAAAAAATTGATAAATGATTTAACTGACAAAAAAGAAAATGATGTAATAGCATATAGTTGTGGTGCAAGAGCCTGGGCTTTGGGTGTGAATCATTCTGGAGAAGCAAAAATATTTGAAGAAACAGGCAGCATTTTTAAGCAAAAATATAGTGTTCCTCTAAACTATTGCGTAGCGTATTCAGGAGGGGAAATCTGTCCTATTTTAAATGATGAGGGTAAACTTGTAAATACCTTGCATAACTATACTTTGATTGCTTGTTCGTTTGGGTAGTTTTTTGTCATTCTGAACGCAGTGAGGAATCTCAAGACTTTTCGCTTCGTTCAAGGAGACAGGGGGGGGGGCAATTCTAACAAGTAAAGAATTTGCCCTAGAAAATCCAACCGATTTGTAGGGGTACCCCCATTAGTGTCAACTTTTCTATTTGTGCTTTACCTTTAATGCCCCAGAGGGGCAATGGCTTGGTAGAAATTGGAGACAAAAAGGAATTTTTTCTCGTAGCGGTTCAAGAGATTCGAGATTTATCGAGAAGCTCGCAGAATTACGATCTAGCATTATCCCTAAAGGATATATCCTCTGTTTTGAGAACATTTTCTACCAAACCATAATTCCTCTGGAATATTTAAGGTAAAATTCAATAAAATGGAAAGTTGACACTTATGGGGTTGCCCCTACGGTACCGTGGGTAGAACCATCAAAGCTGTAACTATCCCCCCCCAATAAATAATGTCTTGCAGACGGCAGATCGTAATTCTGCGAGCCTTTTCGCAAGCTCAAAGTCTCTTGAACCGCCCCATAAATGTGGGGGGAAAATTGGAGTTATAGACGAATTATTAATTAGAAAAAGGAATATAGATATAAAATTTTAAAAGAGAAAAGATTTATGAACCAAAATGATACAGAAGTAGAACTCTCTTTAGAAATAGCTAAACTCAAAGAAGAGAATCACAAAATTAAGACAGAATTGAGAGCCTCAAAGCGAGCATTCAATCTTCAAGAGCTGACTATAAATGCTCTTGAAAAGAATGCGAGTGTGAAAATGAATATGTATAAAGCTCTCGCTGATGAAAACGAGAAGCATCATATTTTTCTTTCGCATTTAATGAAAAATAGTGCTGATTTTATGATATTGGCAGACAGTGAATTAAATATAGCTTATTGTTCTGATTCTTTTTTAAAAAAAATAGGTGTTGTTGACTTTCAAGCCATAGAAAAGAAAAATGTCCTTGATGTTTATAACGAATTTGTTGACGGTGAGCTATTTGAGCAACTGGCAACTATGCTTTCTGTAGCAATAGGTCAGGATATTACATGGCGTCACGATGTGGTTGCGGACATTGATCGTTCAGGAGAGAAAAGAACTTATCGTGTGACCAATACACCCATGATTGACAAAAATGTCAATGGACTTATCATCAATTGGAACGATATTACAGATATTACTAATGCAAAAAACAAGGCAGAAAGCGTCACAAAAGAGATTGAACAACAAAGCGAGTTTTTGATAGCTTTGAATAGTATCTCGACTATACTTTTAGATCCAGAAGTTGGAAAATTTGAAGAAAACTTGCTCTTATCTCTTGAAATGATAGCTCAAATTACCAATACTGATAGTGTTCATCTCTGGAAAAATCATATAGAAAATGAGAAACTTTTCTGTTCACAATTGATGGTCTGGTCGCCCGGTACAGATTTATTTAGTATGGGTGAGTCAAACCTCGTTCATTATGATGAGGTTTTTCCCGGTGTGGATAGTATACTTTCAAGAGATAAATGTATCAATAGTTTATTTAAGGATCTACCGCACAACCTGCAAGAAGTCTTAGAACCTATTGGTATAGTGTCACTTTTGGTAGTTCCTATTTTTATCCAAGAAACTTTTTGGGGCTTTTTAGGTTTAGATGATTGGAAAAATGAGCGAAAATTTACTGATATGGAAGAAATGATAATCCGTTCAGCAGGTCGTATGATAGCAAATGCCTATATCCGCAATGACTTATATCATTTATTAGAAAATCTTTTGAACAGTATAACTTCCATGCTTTATGTGACAGAACCAGATACAGGCAAAATCTTATTTATGAACAATAGCATGAAAGAGCATTTTAATATAGATGGAGATGTTCGCGGTCAGATATGTTTTAATATTTTACGAGACGATATGGAAAAAATGTGCGAATTTTGCCCCAGCCATCACCTTAACCATAATCCCAATGAAGTCATCGAATGGGAATATCATCACCCAACAACAGGTCGTTCATATCACAATACCGACAAATATATCCGCTGGCTTGATGGAAAGCTTGTTCATCTACAACACAGTGTAGATATGACCGAAATCATAGATGCAAAAAAACAAGCTGAATACGGAAACCGTGCAAAAAGCGACTTTTTAGCTAAGATGAGCCATGAAATACGAACCCCTATGAATGCTATTATAGGTATAGCACAGGTTCAACTCCAAAAAGAAGATTTAACAGAAGAGAATTCTTTTGCACTCGAAAAAATATTTAATTCTGGACAAAATTTGTTAAAAATCATCAACGACATTCTGGATTTATCAAAGATTGAAACCGGTAAAATGGAATTAAACCCAACTACATATGATCTTTCAAGCCTCATCAACGATTCTGTTCAATTGAATATAGTTCATATAGGCTCAAAAACTATAGATTTTATATTGGAAGTATCACCAGATTTGCCGAGCAGAATGATAGGTGACGAAATACGATTGAAACAGATATTGAACAATCTGCTTTCCAATAGCATTAAATACACTGACGAAGGGCATGTTAAACTTACAGTTGAACACTATGTTCCAGACTCAAAAGAAATTGATAATGAAGTCTTTTTAAGATTTATTGTCGAAGACAGCGGTCAAGGTATGAAACAAGAGGATGTTGAAAAACTATTTTCTGAGTATTCCCGTTTTAATATCGATTTAAACAGAACTAAACAAGGCACAGGACTTGGTTTGACTATCACTAAAAACCTAGTAGATATGATGGAAGGGAGAATTTCTGTAGAAAGTGAATATCTAAAAGGTAGTAAATTTACAGTTGAACTGAAACAAAACTCTGTTGAATGTGAAATAATAGGTCCAGAACTTGCAAAACAGCTAAGTAATTTCTCATTTATGAGAGATAAACACTTTTCTAAACTTCAAATACAATATGAGCTTATGCCATATGGAAAAGTCTTGGTCGTTGATGATATGGAAACCAATCTTTATGTCGCCGAAGGTCTCTTAAAACTATATAAATTAAATATAGAAACAGCTTCTAGTGGTTTCATAGCCCTTGATAAAGTAGAAAGTGGAAATGTGTATGATATTATTTTTATGGATCATATGATGCCGCAAATGGATGGAATAGAAACCACTCAAAAATTAAGAGCTATGGGTTACGATGGTATCATAGTAGCTTTGACAGCCAACGCCTTAGCAGGAAACGATAAGATGTTCCAAGAATTTGGTTTTGATTCCTTTATCTCAAAACCTATAAATGTCCAGCATTTGAACGCAGCTTTAAATAAATTTATTAAAGAAAAATATCCAGAAGAAGCTATAAAATATGCCTCTTCAGCAATATCTGTTTTACAAGATGATGATGCATCACAGGATTCTTTAGCATCTATTGCCACTACAATGGATCCTAAACTACTCAACATTTTCTGCAAAGATGCGAATGAAGCTGCAAAAACAATGAGAATTTCGATGCAAGAGGACGATATAAAACTCTTTACTACCAACGCACACGCTATGAAATCGCTTTTGGCAAATATAGGAGAAGATAAAATGTCTCAACAAGCATCAGACCTCGAAAAAGCTGGTCTTGCAGGAGATAAAGATTATGTCAAAGAAAATATGTTCGACTTTGTGGATTCTTTGGAAGCATTGGTCAAAAAAATGGCGGCTACTCAAACTATTGTAACTGAAAATGATGATGATATTGATGAAGATATAGACTTTTTGAAAGAACAATTGACTATCATTGTCGAAGCATGTCAAGATTATGATGATATAAAAGTCTATAATATCCTTGATTTGCTGAAGACTAAACCATGGAAACCAGATACTAAAATAGTCTTGGAAAATATCAGAGATATGCTTTATTTACACAGTGATTTTGATGCTGCTGAAGCTCAAGCGAATATTTTGTTGGAAGTGTAATGTATTTAAGGCGTGAATATAACACTGGATTTTGAAAATAAAGTTTTAACTAAAAGTCAAAAAAATAGATGAGACAAGGAGATTTTAAATAATGATAAAGTCATTTACAGCAACTACCAGAGAAATTGATGATCCTAAATATGCAGTCTCAGAGATTATGACTGCATTGGATTTGGAAAAAAATCTATTAAAGAACTCTATAGGCATAATATCGTGCTTTTCAGAGTTTGTCGAAACAGGTGTTTTGAAAGCGATATGCGATGCTCTTCCATTTGATTGTATAGGAACGACTACCTGTTTATGTGCTTCAGGACAGGAAATAGACCAGTTACTTTTTGCAATCACTGTCTTAACAAGCGATGATTGCGAGTTTAAGACGACAAAAGCAACCATATCAGAAGATTTTGAAAGCACAGTAAGAGAGTCCATAGACACTTTGTTCAAAAGCTCACCTCATAACGACCCAATAGGAAGAGATGAAATAAAACCCACATTATTTTTGGGTTATTTCCCACTGATAAAAACTATTGGAAGTGATGTAATACTGGCAACTTTGGATAAAGCAATTGGAGGAATACCAGTGTTTGGCACAGTAGCAGTTGACCACAAAATGGATTATTCGACAGCCCTAACAATTCACAATGGAGAAGCCTATCGTGATGTTCTCGTATTGGGAGCTATTTATGGTTCAATAGAGATGAAATTTGAGGTAGCATCAATCAATGAAGACAATTTCAGAAAACAAAGAGCAATAATCACAGAGTCTAATGGCAACATATTAATCGGAGTGAATGGGAAATCAGCAATCGAATATTTAGAAGAAATAGGATTGACAAAAGAAGAAATAGCCAATGGATTGGGCGTGATACCTCTGATAGTCGACCATAAAGATGGGACAAAACCAGTAGCAAGAGCGGTCTTTGCCACAACTCCTGAAGGTTATGTTGTTTGTGGAGGAGCAATGCCAGTAGGAGCAACATTGGCAATAGGTCGAGTCGATGTAGCAGATGTATTATCAACCTCAGAAACATCCTTGAAACCGCTACTTAAAGAAGATAGTGTCTTAATAAGCTATTCATGTATAGCGAGATATCTTGTATTGCAGACCAATAGTTCAGCTGAGGCAGAAAAAATTCAAAATGTGGTAGATGGTAAAAACAATTATATATTCACAATAAGTGGTGGCGAAATATGCCCGTTAGTGGATTCAGAAGGTGTATTGAAAAACTATTTTCACAACTATACAAATGTGTTTTGCAGGTTAAGATAAAGGATTAATGGATAAAAACAATATCGATGGCACTCAAGCCTTTGAACGCGATACCGACGGCACCGAAGCCGTCGGTATAGATGTAGACTCACTAGTCCGTGAAAATCGTTCCTTAAAGCGCAAGCTCTCACTTTTAGAAGCGAATCTGTTTCGCTCAAAACAAGTAGATGCTGTCCAAAATCGTGTAGATGCGATAATGGATAATTCATTAAAAAAAGAACAGCGATTTTTTCAGCTCGTTCTTGAGAATATGACAGGCATTTTGATCCTTCTGGATTTTGATGGTCGGTTTGCTTATGCTTCAAACACTTTTTTGGAAGTGGCAGAAATAGCAAATTTTGGCTTAATTCATGGAAGTGATTATAGAGATCTATTAGAATCTCACATCTCAAAAGAAACCTTGAAACGAATTTCCACAGGTGTTCACAATGTCATAAAACAAAAAAAAATTATAACCTTAGAAGAGCAAATCGATTTTAATTTCAAAAAGAATCCTCGAATATATTCAATCAATATCATATCAATGAATTTTGACAATGAACATGCAGGGACGATGCTTTTATTTAACGACATAACAGAAATCAATAATGCCTTAAAAGCAGCCGAATATGCCAATCAAGCAAAATCCAACTTTTTAGCTACGATGTCTCACGAAATACGAACACCCTTGAATGCTATCATAGGAATTGTCCATATCCTGCTTCAAAAAGGCAATTTAACAGATGATTTTATCAATTCATTGGAAAGAATATATAGTTCAAGTGAAAGTTTGCTAAACATTATCAATGATATTTTGGATTTATCGAAGATCGAAACTGGAAAAATGGAGCTTAATCCCTCCGAATATGATTTTCCAAATTTTCTAAATGATGCAGTTCAGTTGAATATTGTAAGGATCGGGGAAAAACCAATAGAATTTTTTGTAGAAATCGATGAAAATCTCCCCATGAAAATGATCGGAGATGAATTACGGCTGAAACAGATATTAAATAATTTGCTTTCGAATGCTATAAAATACACACAGAAAGGTTATATCAAGCTGGTAGTTGATTATTATTTTTCAGATGAAGATAATATTGAGGATTCAAATTTGTCTAAAGATGATGCCCCGGAGCAAATCGAAAAAAATCAAAGTATAACTCTTCGTTTTGCTATAGAGGACACAGGTTTTGGAATCAAACCCGAAGATCAAAAAAAATTATTTACAGAATATTTAAGGTTTAATACAGAGCTAAACAGTGCTACTGAAGGCACCGGAATTGGTCTCAAAATCACACAAAATCTGGTTGATTTGATGGAAGGTTATATAAAAGTTGAAAGCGAATTTGGCAAAGGCAGCATATTCACCATAGTAGTAAAACAAAAGATAGCAGATTCAATGCCTATAGGAAGCCAACTTGCAGAAAAACTAAGCAAATTTAACTTTATAGGCAATAGAGATGTATCCAATAAACAATTTTTTCGTGAACCAATGCCATATGGAAGCGTCCTGATAGTAGACGATATGGAAACAAATTTATTTGTAGCAGAAGGTTTATTATCTCCATATAAGGTCAAAATAGATAAAGCTACCAATGGTTATACAGCTATAGAAAAAGTATCCTCTGGAGGAATATACGATATAATATTTATGGATCATATGATGCCAGTAATGGATGGAATCCAAGCTACGCAGATGCTTCGTTCAATGGACTATCAAGGTGTAATAGTTGCCTTGACAGCAAATGCTCTAGCAGGCAATGAAGAGATATTTTTAACAAAAGGATTCGATGGTTTTATTTCAAAACCCATTAATGTGAGACAACTTGACGAAGCCTTGAAAAAGTATATAAAAGATAAATATCCTGAAGAAGCTGAAAAATATGCAGATGAGATTTTGAATTTTAATCAAGAATCCTATAAAGACTCAATAGATATTGAGTCGATAAATCCTAAATTATTATCAATTTTTTGTAAAGATTCTGAAAAAGCTGCTGAGACAATGAGAAATTCACTCCTTGTAGATGATATAAAACTCTTTACGACCAATGCACATGCCATGAAAACAATATTGGCAAGTATCGGAGAGGTAGAAAAATCAAAAAGTGCTTTTGCTTTAGAAGAAGCTGGTTTAAAAGAAGATAAAGAGTATATAAATGAACATGCGATGAGTTTTATAGAATACTTAGAATCATTAGTAAAAAAAATGAAACTAAAGTCAATCGATGGACTTGATATACAAATATTTAATAAAGATTTACAAGATGACACACCGACATTGAAAGAACAATTAAAGTTATTGATCGAAGCCTGTCAAAACTATGATGACACAAGAGTATTAGAAATCTTGAATTTATTAAAAGAAAAAGAATGGAAAGCAGAAACCAAAAATTCTTTAGATATAATTTTTGATAAATTGTATTTACATAGTGACTTTGAGAGTGCTGAAGAACTAGCTCAAACATTATTAGATTCATTATGATAGCATTATTTCAACAATTTAAGGATAAATAAACAATGACAGAAGAAAAAAAATTTACTTTCCCCTTTGTAGTGGTTGATATTGAGACAACAGGTTTGAGCTGGACACAAAACGAAATCATTGAGATAGGAGCAGTCCGATATAGTGAAGATGGTTCAGTAGAGACATTTTCCCGTTTTATCAAACCTGTCCAAAAAGTTCCATTAATTATTTATAAACTAACCAATATTAAAGAAGATGATTTAAAGCATTCCGATAAAGTAAATATTGTATTGAAGGAGTTTTCCAGTTTTATTAAAGAAGAGGATATCATAGTCTGCCACAACGCAGATTTTGATATAAAATTTCTAAATCATCATCTTGAAAAAAATAAGTATCAAGAACTAAGAAATCGTATCCTTGACACACTAACATTGAGCCGAATATTTCTACCATTTTTAAATAATCACAAGCTCAGTAGTATAGCAGAATATTTTGAAATCAATCTTGAAAATGCACATAGAGCTATATATGATGCTCAGATAACTGGGCAAATTTTACTAAAATTGACAGAATTTGTAATACAGTATGTAAAACCCGATGAAATTAATTTTTTGGTAACAGTTGCTGAATATACTGTTCGACAAGAAAAAGGTGTAAATAGGTTTAATTATAAAGAGAAAAATGATTATTTATTAGCTTATCTGACCTTATTAAGAGATTATATGGTGAAATATGCCCTTTTAAGAAAGTCAACAGAAAAAAATCCATATACATTTACCCATTATAATTTTATCGAAAACCCTTTATCTAATGAAATAACAGGGTTTGATGAAAATAAATCAAAGTCTAATCCAGAGATTCAAAATGAACTTGATATTGATAAGATATTTGGTGAAGCTGGTCTTTTTGCAAAATCGTTTGAAAATTATGAACTACGCACAGGTCAGATAGAAATGTCAAAAGCAGTATTAACATCCTTTGAAAAAGAGGAATATTTGCTTGTCGAAGCTGGAACAGGAGTAGGGAAATCACTTGCATACCTGATACCGTCGTTGCTTTTTTCTTTAAAAACAAAGAAAAAAATAGTGGTTTCCACAAACACTAAAAATCTCCAAGAACAATTATTATTTAAAGACCTCCCACTCATAATGAAAGCAGTAGAAATGAATTTTTTAGCAGTCTTAGTCAAAGGAAGAGAAAATTATTTATGTATGCGAAAATGGCAAGAAATTTACGAATCTATGCTCTTAAATAAAGCTAATCTTCCTTTCTCACCTAGCGAAGCTCAAGGACTTCTCTATTTATTTTTGTGGGTTGTAAATACAAAAACTGGCGATATCACAGAAAATCAAGCATTTCATAATACAAGATTCGGCTTTTTGTGGAAAAGGCTGGCAAGCGATCGCCATCTATGCTTGGGTAGGAAATGTCGTTTTAACAATAAATGCTTTTTGATGGAGGTCAGAGCCAAAGCAGAAAAAGCAAATCTGCTCATAATCAACCATTCCTTATTGTTTTCAGATATCCAGAACGAACAGCCCACGCTTGGGGAAATAGAATATCTTGTTATTGATGAAGCCCATAATCTTTTACAATCAACATCAAATTATCTGGGACTTTCTCTGTCATATCCAGATATATTAGGTTTTTTGAACACAATTTTTCAAATACGAAGCGATTTTCAATATGGAATGATAGTCAATCTTAAAAACAACACAATGAGAAGTGCAATTCCTGAAACCGATAAAACTAACATGATAAAATCGATAGAATCCCTGACTGATTACATGAAAGAATCCAAAGATGTCGTAGAGACACCATTTAGACTTTCTGGAGAGATTGTCAAAGAAAAAGGGGCTTACAATAAGTTTAGGATAAAAAAAGTAGAAGAAAACACAAACTGGATATTAAGCCTAAAAGCATTACAAGAGTATTTGAAAAAAATCACCAAAGAGTTAAAACATTTACATAACAATCTTTTGACTTATGAAGCAAAAAAATTTCCTGAGCAGGATACAATGCTTGATTTTTTAAGCAGGACCTCAGATAATTTAATTAAACATATCCAAAATCTTGATGAATTGATAGAACCGAATATCAATAACTATGCTTATTGGTTATCGAGTTTGGATATACAATCAGAAAATTATCCTACAGGTGTTTTTAATTATGCTCCTATCAGAGTGAATAACATACTTCCAGATATACTTTATCGAAAAATAAAATCCTTGATTTTTACTTCAGCGACATTGAGTTTGAGAAATAGGTTTAAGTTTTTTGTTGATAATATGGGCTTGGATAGAATTCAAAATTCCAAACTTATAAAGCAAAATAACCCACCAAGTAGAGAAAATGGAGAAGGTGAGAACGAATGGTCAAGGGTTGTAAATGAAAAAATAGTTCTTTCTCCTTTTGATTATGATAAACAGACTTTGATTTTAAATACAGAATTTTTACCCAATGTCGCAGATGCCTATTTTCTTCCTCAAAGCAAGGATTTGATTAAAGCAATTTTAGAAATAAATAAAGTAGGCACATTGATACTGTTTACCGCTCGAAAGGATTTAGAAGCAATACATGATGGAATAGAACAGGTTTGTTTTGAAAATGATATATTGCTCTTAGCTCAAAAAGGTTCATCTGGTCGTAGTAGTATACTTAATCAATTTATTCATGATGGAAAAGCAGTCTTACTTGGCACAAATTCTTTCTGGGAAGGCGTGGATGTGCAAGGGGAGTCTCTGGAATTATTGATTCTACATAAATTACCTTTCCAACCTCCTACAGACCCTATAGTAGAGGCTCTATTGGAAAAATTGGATAGTGAGGGAAAAAATTCTTTTATGCACTTTTCTCTACCGGTTGCTTTACTTCGTATGAGACAAGGTGTAGGTAGACTTATCCGCTCTAAAACCGACAAAGGAGTGATTTTGATACTTGATAATCGAATCACTACAAAATACTACGGAAGCTATTTTAAAGAAATAATTCCTACAAAAATTTATAGTACAAAAAATCCTGTAGAAACAATAGATGCTATCACAAAAAAACTGAAATTTGGAGGAAGACATGGAACAAACGAATTATGAATTTAATCCCGAGATAAATTATTCACAGCTTGCTGACTTAGTTTTTCATGTATTAGTATACATGAAAGTCAACAATGCTTCTAATTTATATGATGAAGCCTATTTTAAGGGAATGGCTAAGGAAAAATCTTGCTATGTAGGGAACGGATGTATCCGTTCCGATAATGATGTATCCGTTCAAAAAAAAATTGAATGTTTACAAGGATATTACAACCAAAACTTTGAGCGGTTGGCGATTGTAAATTTTATGCCATTTTATGTAGGAAGTTTGCAAGACTTGAGAGTTCGTCTATCGAATTTTCAGAATTTTACTTCTGAAGACAAAGAGCTTTTTGTTAACCCATTTCTTGAGATATTAGAGAGTGAGTCAGTGTTTTACTATGACTATTGGGATAGATTTCATAGAGACAATGCCGCATATAGAGTGAATGTAGAAAACAGACTGAAAGCAGAACTGAAGAAGTTTTCTTGTATTTACAAGTATCACAATGTTCAACCTTTTATGATTTTATCATACTCAATCACTCGAAACGGTAGAGGTTTTAACAGAGGCGGTTATTTCTCAGGAGCTATTCCTTTTCCAAAAAATGACAATGACTTCAACTACACTCTGATAATGGCTCTGCATGAGCATACGCATTCCTTTACCAATGCTCTATTAAATAGCAATATCACTATGGATGATGATTCTTTTGATTTGTCTGAAAGTCTGGCGATTTTAGCAGACTATTATTTGATAAAAGAGCTTGATGAAACACTGATGCCAGATTATTTAAAAGTGTTTGGGCTTGACTCAGAAGAAGACTTTTTAAAGAATTTTGTAATAAATGACAATCTGCATAGTAAACTGATGAGAAAAATAGATGATATACTATCTGTTATATCTTCTGAATAAAATGGAGACATAGATGATAAATGACTTGAAAGCTCTGGCTGAAAAGAAGGGAGACAAACTTGAAGTTGTTTCCATTAAAAATATTCGGTTACTTGAAAAAGAAATCATCAAGTATAGGACAGAAGAAAAATTAGACGGTTTACAAAGCTGGATTCTTAATAATTATTTCTATTTTACAGGCAATAAAAAAGGGATTCCAGAAAAAATGCAGTCGGTTATTATCGTTGCGGTTCCTCACCCTGCTTATGCGAATATCACATTTAATAAAGATGGGAAAGAGTATAAAATATTTGGAACTGTGACATCGCCAATGGACAGAGCAAGTAAATACATTACAGATGCCGTAAAAAAAGCAGGTTATTCTATCGAAGCTGAAGGGCGTATGCCGTTAAAACGTATAGCTGTTCAAAGCAGACTAGCAGAATATGGTAGGAATAATATAACTTATGTGCCTGGTATGGGAAGTTATGTAGTTTACACTGGTTTTTCAACGGATATGCCTTGTGAAAAGGACTCATGGAGAGAAGCAGTTGTTTCATCTACATGTGAAACTTGCGAAATATGTTTAAATAATTGCCCTACAAAGGCAATAAATAAAGATAGATTTTTGCTTGAGAGCTGGAAATGTTTATCAGCACACAATGAGCAAACAAATGATTTTCCTGATTGGCTACCACAAGATGCTCATCATACACCTTATGACTGCTTAAAATGCCAAGTCGTTTGTCCATTAAATGAAGAAAATAAAGAAACTATTGATGTATCTTTTGACGAAGAAGAGACAAAGAGAATTCTTGAAGGCGCACCTTATAAGGATGTTTCAAAAGAACTTAAAAAGAAGATTAATTTACTTGGACTTGATAGTTGGGCATCAATCCCACGCAATTTGCTGCTTCTATTTGATTTAATGGATAAAGGACAAAAGCCAAAACTATAGTTTATGGATATATTATTCCTCGTTTAAAATGCACCCATATTCCTAGAGAGATGGTTTATCTGCTCCGAGTAAATATGCGTAGCACATTATTTTACGGAACGCATACATGCGCGCTGTCCGAAAACCCCACCCCGTAGCAGAAATCTCCGATTTCTTTTCTTCTCAGAGGTCATCGGCGTAGGGGCGTATTGCATACGCCCTTTAAATCGCAAATATGAGCCTCAAAAATTAAGAAATCGGAGATTTCTGCTACGGACATGGTTTTCAGAGAAGACTCATACAATCAAGGTATGAAACGGAAATCAAGAGGAATAGAATTGATAGAATTAGAGCAATTGAAAGCCTTTTGAGAAATAAAATAAAAAATTAGATATAAAAGAGAGAGCAATAATGGGCATCACACAAAGACAATATAAGTTATTAGGAGATTTTAATAAAGTCTTAGATTATTTAACAGATGTGTATAATATAGAAACACTTAATAGTTATTTATTACCTCAATTTTTTGAGTATGCACATACTCATCCTTTATTCAATCATAAACTGACCCATAGGTTTGGTATCTGGGAAAACAATAATGACATAGTTGGATTGGCATGTTATGAAATGGACATTGGTGAATGTTTTGTCAGTATAAAGAAAGGTTATGAAGCATTATTACCAGAAATGATTAAATATTCAGAAGAAAATATGTCTTTTGATAATAAAATATCATTTTGGATTATTGACAAAGAAATAGAAAAGAAAGAATTGCTTGAGAAAATGAGTTATAAAAGAATCCATGCCGAGCCAGTAACGATTTTTCAATATGATCAACCATTTCCAGAAAAAAGACTACCAAAAGGATTTTCTGTAATAACACTAGAAGATGAAAATGATTTTAGGAAAATCAATGATTGTTTATGGTATGGATTTGATCATGGTCCTGAACCCGATCCAGATCAGGATATAGATTGCAGGATGTTAATGCAAAGTGGTCCAAATTTTCGGAAAGATTTAACAACGATAATTAAAGCACCAAATGGAGAATATGCATGTTTTGCTGGGATGTGGATTGATACAGTAAATAATTATGCATACTTGGAACCACTGGCAACTGTTCCTGAATACAGAGGATTAGGACTTGCTACAGTAGCAGTAGTAGAAGGCATGAAAAAAACAAAAGCATTAGGAGCAAAATATTGCTTTGGTGGTGTGTCAGATTTTTACCAATATCTTGGATTCAAGACGATATCACATAGAGAATTATGGAAAAAGATTTGTATTAATGGAATATAAAGAATTATCATTATCTGATATAAAAGAGAACTTACTAGACAATTTCAATCGATACCAGAAAGTTACAAGACGATGGCATAAAAATAATGGTGTTTGGTTAATCGTGGATTGTGATTATATAGACGATTGGGACGAGACAGAAAGAAAAGATAGGGTTAATCAATTTTTCAATATCATATTTGAGAAGAAAGGATATATTTTTGGGGCTTATAAAGACAATAGATTGAAAGGGTTTTCGGTGTTATTAAATGAAAGATTTGGGACTAATAAACAATATGTATTACTGAAATATATGCATGTATCACTTGAGTATAGACATCAAGGAATAGGGAAAAAACTGTTTGAAATGACAGTAAAAAAAGCAAAAGAAATTTATATTGAAAAGATATATATGTCTGCAAACAATTCTGAAGCAACACAGAAGTTTTATTTAGAATTGGGATGTATAGATGCAACAGAAATAAATGAAAAAATGGTAGAAAAAGAACCTTTTGATAGGCAAATGGAATATGTTATAAGTTATGAAGTTACATACTAATGAATATAGAATATTTTCTTTAAAAGAAACTTCAGAATTTATCAGTGAATAAAGGAAATCAATCAGACCGCATGGCCGCAGTTTTTGTTAAATTGGGAATGCAAAGGTTGGTCTGAACTTTTTACTACTTTTGCAGACTACCAGATTGTTTTGACACGAGATGAAACGCTTATTGCTTATGGCTATACTATACCGATATTTTGGGAAGGTGAGTTGATTGATATTCCAGATGATTTAACGATACTTGTAGAAAATGGAGTTTCTACTTACCAGAAAGGTATAAAACCAAATATCTTATTAGCTTTAGCAGCTGTAGTTTCACCAAACCACAAGGGAGAGGGCTTAAGCTACGAAATAGTGAAAGCCATGAAATGCCTGAGCAAGCAAAAGCAAATAGATACATTGATAGTGCCTGTAAGACCAACATTGAAAACGAAATATCCTTTGATACCAATAGATAAATATGCTAAGTGGAAAACAGATGATGGAAAAGCTTTTGATCCGTGGCTTCGAGTTCATGATAAACTTGGTGGAGTTATCTTTAAGACAGCTGAAATATCAATGATTATCAAGGGAAATGTAAACGAATGGGAAGAATGGTCAAACCTGAAAATGCTTGATAGTGGCTCTTATGTCGTAGAAGGGGCTTTGAGTCCTGTAGAAATAAGTATTGAAAAGGATATGGGTATATATTACGATCCTTGTGTATGGGTAAAATATGGAAACACAATATGAACTATACAAATATACTATATATTTTATCAGGATTACCTGGAGCGGGTAAAACTTCAATCGCCAAATCTATCTCGACTATTTTTAAAGCAACATATATACGAATCGACACAATTGAGCAAGGTTTGCGAGATTTGTGCGATTTTGATGTTCAAGGTGAGGGTTATCGCCTCGCATATAGACTCATTGCGGACAATTTAAAGGTTGGCAATTCTGTGGTTGTGGATAGCTGTAACCCATGGAAGTTGACTCGCACAGAATATGAAAACATTGCCATAGAGAACAATCGTGAATACATAAATATTGAAGAGATATGCTCTAACATTGCTGAACATCGAAAGAGAATTGAAGAAAGAGTAACCGATATTCCGAATCTGAAATTATCTTGCTGGACTGATGTTTTGAGCAGAGATTATGAGCAATGGGATAAAGAACATTTCATAATAAATACGGCAGGAAAAAGCATAGATGAGAGTGTAAATAAGTTGGTAGATAAAATAAAAAATGAGCAAAACTTTATCCTGACAACCGACAGATTATTTTTAAGGAAACTGTGCAAAACTGACTTTGATAACTTATGTGAAATATTACAAGACAAGGAAACAATGTATACATATGAACACACTTTATCAGATGAAGAAGTCAAAGGTTGGTATGATAAACAAATCGACCGCTACAAAAAAGATGGTTTTGGTTTATGGACAGTGATTCATAAAAATACAGACGATTTTTTAGGAGTATGTGGCTTAACTATACAAAATATTAACGAAATAGAATACCTTGAAATAGGTTATATGTTCAAAATGAAATAATAGCTCAAAAACTTCGTGAAAGTTGTTTGATGACATCTATTGGCGAAAAAGCAATAATAACAGCAATGAAAAATGGAACTTGGGATACTCGCAAACCAGCTCCCGTTACCGATTCTGATCTTGATGTATTAAAGAAAAATTGGTGGGTTATTCACCTGCTTATGAAAATTTTATGAAAATGTCAAAGTCTGTGCAAGTAACTTATACAAAGCGTTTCCTTTCTTTTAAAACCGAAGAAGCCCGGCTTCGTGATTTTGAGAAAATAGTGATAAGGCTAAACAATAATCTGAAACCAATGTAATAGATATGTGTAGCCCGCAGGGCGACCGACCTATCCGAATGGAACCAGAGCAGCTACAGTGCCAAAGCCAATTCAATCCTATTATATGCGGTTTACCTTTTTTACAGATAATGCTTACTTTTTACAGAATTTGTTTGGTACTGTTTGGGCAATATTTTATGAAGCCTTTCTTGCCGGATAAAAACCATGTTTCTGTATTATGCTCCTCAAAATATGCAAAACCTTTATAAAAATTGCCTAATTCACGATATACACAAGGTATGATTTCATTCCCTCTCTTGTCAATATATCCCCACATTGCAAAATGATTAGAGGGTCTCATCGTCCTGGGTACTTCCAGCCTGACTGCCGCAAATCCTTCATGAAATCCTTTTACTTCTGCATATCTGCAAACCACTATCTCAAATCCATTTTCATCAACAAATCCCCATTTCCCTGTTTCATAATCTCCTATCCTGACTGCTGTCATTCCTTCTGAACGGTCTCCAATTTTATCATATATGCATGGTATGACTATATTTCCCGTTTCATCAGCGAACCCCCATTTCCCGTCTTGCTCAACGGCTTTCAAGTTCTGTGAAGGATTATGTGAATCTCTATTATTGTCCTGCGGGATTTCATTCCCTTTAATATCAATAAAAAGCCATTTGCCGTGTATATTGACCCAAGCTACGCCTTTTGAGAAATTGTGAGCAGCATCATACTTGCATGGAATCACTTCATTGCCGTGTTTATCAATATAGCCGCACTTATCAGTTTCATTGTCAACAACAACCGATATATCTTCACAAAATTTTCTTTCAAAAGGACTCCCAATATAATTATCTACTTCATTTTCATGAATCTTTGCAAACGGACTCGAACTTCTGGGTTCATATCTATATTTCCCAATAAGCTTGTATTTTCCAGGTGTTATCACCTCGTTGCCTTCCTTGTCAATGCAACCCCATTTTCCACTAAGCCATAAACCGCTCGCATCATCGGTAACGCGCAAACTTCCGATTCCGACGACAGCGATTCCACCAACAAAATTGTACACCACATCATATTTACTCGGTATAATCTGGTTTCCGAGAATATCGATGAACCCCCACTTTTCGCTACCATCACTTGGCTTAATTGCTGCCATTCCATCCGAAAAGTTGTGTACATCTTCGTATTTACAAGAAATAATTTCGTTTCCAGCTGTGTCTGCAAACCCCCATAATGATGGGCCGTTTGTTTGATAACGACAGACATGAAGGAAACCTTCAGAGATAAATCTGCCTATAAAATTAAAATCAAAGTATATAAACTCAAAATCACTCATGATGGTATAATCTCCTTTTAGATATTCTTTTTAACTTTGTAAGAATTACTTCCCATTTTTCTTGATATTCAGTATTTTCAAGAAATAGCACCCCTTGGGATGAAGCGGAATTTGTAACTCAAAATCTTGTCCTCTATTTTTAGTTCTATTATTTTTTCTGGCATTTATGTTCCTTATTGTCAAATATTCGTTATCCTAATAACTCATTTAAACTAATTATCTTACCACCTTGTTTTTCATAATAAAGTAGCATTTCGGGGATTTTCTTTTTATCCCAGCTGGTTATACAATCTGATAATACAGTAACTTCATAACCAGCCTTTCGTAAATTAAAACAGGTTGATTTAACACAAACTGTGGCATCTGCTCCCGTTAGATAGAACTCGCTTATTTCATTTTTATTGATGAAATCAGTAAACTCCTCACTAGTCAATGCGTTACTTTTGTATTTTGTAAACACATTTTTTGAAGCTATTTTTAAGTCTGTTGCAAATTCGGACCCAATAGTATTGGGTTTTAAAGTCTTCGTGCCGGGTGACAGATTTTCATGCCTGATATAAACAACATGAACATCATTGTTTACTGCCCAATCTATTGATTTATTGATATTATCAATGATATCCTTGTAATTCTTTATAATATTATTTTGAATATCAATGAATACTAATACTTTTTTCATTTATTTGTTCTTTTCTTTTCCTCTCGTAGCTCTGCCATTCTTTTACAAGCTTTTTCAGTTCCTTCTTTATAAAAAGCTCTTCTTTCATCTGTTGTCATGTCTTTTGTTACTTCGTAGTGATATTCTCGAATTTTCTTGATATCTTCTATAGTGAAGTCTGGGCTTATATCGAGTTTTGGTTCCATTAATCCTCCTTATTTATAAGCATTAGGGGTGGTATTATATCAATGCTTTTATATTTCAATAGGTTAGTAACGGCACGAACACCATTTACTGTCTTTATATTGACCAAGTCATTAAAATTCCAAGAAACAAGATAGTCACTATTACTAACTACCGAGCACCCAATGTGCATACAATCATCAAATTTCTTTCCCTGTAGTATTCCTAACTGAATAATGTGATTAGCTATTATCTCAATTTCTTCGTTTGTATTTATTGAAACATATTCTATTTCGTTTAAAAACCTATACAACGCATCTTGTTTTGATTGATTACATTTATTTATCTCTTTAAAGACAACATCAGATAAATATATCTCATACATACCTACCTTCACATCATCCCAAAATGTATGAGTATCTTGCTTTCTTTCGGGTTTCTTCGGGTCATCAAGAGCACTTACTACCGAAGTATCAAGATATAATTTAATTTTCTTCATATTACACTCCATTAAAATGTTTCATGAAATCCATTATTTTAAAGTTAGGTTTTTTGTCAAGTCTAATTTTTATCTGTCTTTACATGTCTTTAACAGGGATGTATTTATGTTTTTTTGCGTTTCCTTCTTTAATGTCATTTATCCTTAATTCAATGAGTTTTTTTACACACTCAAGGGACTTTGTATCAGGATTGGTAAAAACAATAGATTTCTCACAAGCATAGTCAAAGGTTTTCCCGAAAACACTTTTGAGTTCTAAAGCACATTTACCACATCCCCGGCAGGTTACTTTATTTTTCCAAACAATTTCCTTTAACTCTTCGGATAACGACGAACTCTCGTATTCACCTATAAAAGGTACAATATGCCAAGAACCTGCTTTCACATTATGATAATCAGCACAACCATACAATCTTATAAAACACACACTAAATGTTTTATAACTGACTTTCCAAACATTCGTAGCAGACCATTGCGGTGTCATCTTGATGTCATTTAAATAGTTTATCAAGTCTAATGCACTATTCAATACATTTCCACTCAGAACTACGCCGATTTTGTCCTCGATTTTTGGTTTTATTATTTTTTCAGGCATTTATACTCCTTACTATTATACTTTGTATTATTTCTATTTATGGAATCCAAGTCATAACTGTTTACTTATAGTTTTTTCTTAAAAAAATACTGAATAATTCCATTGGGGTAATCACTAATTTCTCCAAAAACTTCGTAACCACACGCTTTATAGAAATCAGGTGACTGGTAATTATATGTGCAGGTATGAGAAAAAATACAACCATTTTCTTTTGCTATTTTTTCAGCTTGAAATAATAGTTTTTTTCCATATCCCAATCCTCTATATTCTTTATCCAACCATAAAACATCAATATACATACACATATTAAATGTATCACAAGAGATTGCCCCAATAATTTTATCATTTTCTTTTAAGAGTAGATATATGTCAATCCCTGGTTTATTTAGTAGCCCATTTGTGTTCTCGTAGTTATGTTTTAGAAGTTTTTCACAAATTTGTTTATATTCTTCTTTAGTATGTTCTGAAGTCATTATTAATCCTTCAGATAGTTTTTCTTCGTAACTAAAGTCTTTGTTGTATTGAAACATTTATTTCTCCTTAAACTCATTATAAAATTTATATAGCATTTGTCAATACTTATGGTCTGTGGATATTTACTTTGAATAAATTTCCATGAATTCTTTCAATTTCAAAATCAAGAATTCCATCCTTATAAATGTCTTTATATAATTCTTTAATGTCTAAATCATTCATTTTACAAGTATATTTCTCCCAATTATCATCAGGTAATAAAATTTCTTTAATCTCATCTTCAATTTTAGGTTTTTCATTCAATTTACCAATAACATATGCCATTGAATTATTCTGCCATTTATACCCCAAACATTCAAACTCAAGGTGGGGATACTTGTTTTTTATTTCATCAATAAATTTTCCAATATGATCCATCTGTCCATAATTTTCATCAACTGGAAAAATCCTTTCTGTCCCATAAAAAACCATGCTTACTATCCTATATTTTTATTTTTCTAAATTGTCTTCTTTCTGTTCTCAATTACTAAAAATCCATTATATCCATTTTCGAGAAGGATTTTAATACTAACAGCAATCGCTGTTAGACTACGAAGCACTGCTGAAAGCATTGATACACCTTGTTCTGTAAAAGCATAAGGCATTTTTCTCATGCCACCATGTGAACTTGATATCACAAATTGTGATATCAAGTTTTCTTCATTGGGCCGCACAATTTGTGATTTCCAAGTTTCAAATTCTTGTTCGTTTAACTGAAACATAAACGAAGCAGGGAATCTTTCTATGTTCCTTTTAACCGATTGATTTAATGTACGAGTCTCGACTCCATAAAGTAACGCCAAATCCCTATCCAACATCACTTGCATTCCCCGAATCGTAAAAATTCGAGCCTCTATGTCGCTTGCTAATAATACAACCGAATCAGTCAAGAGCCACCTCCTTTTTTCTAAAAATCCATACTGCAGAAATATTATTCATAAAATCAATTATTTAAAAGTTAGTTTTTTTGTCAACTATTTTCTGACCTCTTGATATTCTTGTATCAAAAGTTCCATGTAAATATGATTACCATCATCTTCATGAGCTAAATACTTGGGGAATACTTTTTCTTTAAATCCCAATTTTTTGTATAATTTAATGGCTTTTTCATTTGTTATATCTGGGTCAACCCATACACTTCTTCCTTTGCCATCTTTTTTCACTTGTTCAATTACATATCTCAAGGCATATTCTGCTATGCCTTTACCTTGAGCATGAGGTAATAGTTTGATGTCCAAGCCAATGTTCTCATCTTCATGGTTGTCTATATGATATCCAGTTTCACCACAATAATCTTCTTCTTCTGAATATATCGAGAAATGTTCAAAAGATTTGGTTTGATACCATTCTTTTATCTTATCTTCATTAATCCCAAAGCCGCCCGGGAAGCCAACATATTTCATGGTTTCGCCATTGTTCCAAAGATTCATGACATTCAGTAAATCTGTCTCGTCAGTTTTTTTGATAGTTATTTTACCTGCATATTTATTTTGTGCCAACATTCTCACAGCCCAAAAAATCAACAGTGCTAATAAACTAGAAAATATATCCCAAATATCAAATGATGAATTTGAGAAATGATGATTATTTATCTCAAAAATGAGTAAAATCAAAAAAACTATGGAAACTGCCGAAAAAGAGTATTGTTCTTTAAACTCTTTTTTAGTAACTCTTTGATAGAACAATATTAATAGCCCAATACCGACCCAAGCAGCACCAAAATTTGGTGCTCTATATAAAATATTTTTTATTAATTCATAATCCATGAGAAAGGTGTTTCTTAGAACTCTTGATAATAACCAAATAAGAGCTCCTATTAGTGTAAATGCCCTATATTTATCTAAGTTATTTTTCATACTAATCCTTTCTACTTTACACTCAAGTTTGTTTTTTGTAAAATATTCATTTCGTCTTTTTGATTGTTCTTCTTCAAGAGCAATTTCTTCTTGTTTGTTTTCGATAAACCTATCAACGGAATGTCCATCGCTTTTAGCTATGCCAATAAGCCTTTTTAGTGCCTCATCACTATTGATTGGTTGGATAAGTATCGTATCATTTTTAGCAATTAGTTTAACCTTTCTACCTTTATATAGTTTGGCTAATTTTTCTGGTAGATTTAATATGTCTGCTTGCATAATATACTGGCTCATACCCTATTCCCTCCATATTTATTTTCTGTTA
>WRLO01000032.1 GCA_009777575.1 Candidatus Cloacimonadota bacterium | reverse complement strand
CCTCCAATAATGAGGTATTTTTCATTATCAGGATGATTTTCGCTGGATATTTGCCCAGAAGCAGAACAATTAATAATCCTGCTATCTATAGCTGTCCCAACTAATGTTCCTCTAACATGACTTAAAAACCATGAAGGATCATTTATTATTGTGGCTATATGTATGTTTTCTATTTGGACATTCATAATAGTAGCATTATAAATATCGCTAAATAACGCAAAGCTTACCGTTTTTTCTTCAGCGATGGATTCAGGAGCATTGATAAATAAATTGCTTATTTTGAAATGATTTCCATCATATCTGCCAACAAATGACCGTTCGAAGTAGCCATGCGAAAACTTGGAGAAATATCCTATAGGAGTGAAACCGCGCCCGTTGTTCCAGTGTATGGTCTCAGAGGCTTCTATATCTGCTGTTTGAAGAAAAAAGTATCCCGTTCTATTCATACCCCATCCAATATCCCAAACAGCTGGTGTTTCAGACAGCCACCTCAGATTGGCGAGGTTCGCTATCAAAAACGGATTTTCTTCTGACCCTGCGTCTTCATCGTGGAAATTCGATGGTGCTTCTGCTAAAGTTTCAGCAATCAAGGTCTGTCCTAAAAAGCATCCTATTAGTCCTAATAATAGGATTGCCAGTAAATGTCTTTTTAAAGTCATTTAAATCTCCTTTAAATTTTTCTTTAATGTGGATTTATCTAATTTGTTTTAGATAAATACCATGGTTTACAATCATTTTATTGTAATGGATGCTTTCGGTTTGAGATTTTTCTCAAAATATGAAAGCCATATTGCATATTTCGCCAGTTTTTCCTCCCCGTAGTGGTTTATTGTATAAACCCCAAATTGTTTAGGGTAGGGAATTAATTCAATTTTATTTGGCGTAAGCAATACGCCCCTACGCTATGTTTAGGGTAGGGAATTAATTCAATATCTTATCCACCTGTTACCCCTTCCCGTCGTTGCGAGGTCTCTTCTCCGAAACTCCCCACGAAGCAATCTCCGTGCCACTACCACCCCTTCCCGTCGTTACTGTCTCTTCTTATTATACTCACGAAGCAATCTACATTTTCCATTCTCCATTGCCCATTGTCCATTGTCCATTTCTCTACCCCTTTCTATCACTGCTTTTAATCTACTTAAGTAATAATTTCAAATGCATAAACTCCTTGTTAAATTAATAGAATTACCATTCTAAAAAAAACACTTGATTTGTCAACAACTTTTTTCAGATTAATATAAGCTTGGTTTCATCCCTACGGGATGCGGTTTTGTGGTTTTACATCATTTTCTACATAGCTTCACATACCTAAAGGCTTATGTAAGGTAAAATTTTATTAATATACTTTTCAGAAAAGACTCCGACGGGATGGTGATAGTGGCACGGAGATTGCTTCGTGAGGATAGCCAGAAGAAACCTCGCAACGACGGGATGGGAGTAGTGACACGGAGATTGCTTCAGCTGGCGGGAGCAGAGACCTTACTATATTAACCGATTGCTTTAGCTGTCGGACAAATGTAACTATCATGGTTTACCTCTTTTTATCACCCACAGCCCATCTTTCCTTGCTCCATTGCGTGATAGCAAGTTAAGTTGCTTCAATTTTTCAATGTTTCTAAATACGGTAGAAACACTTATCTTTATCTTTTTTGCTATTTCTTCCTGTGTAATATTATCTTGTTTACCTATCAACGATAATATTTTTTCTTGAGTTTTGGATAATTTTATACCTGCATTTATACCTGCATTTATACCTGCATATTCTATAGATGCATTTTGTGAAGTATTCTTATATACCAATATAGAGTCTTTTATTGCTTGTAACATAAAATAGGTAAAAATTCCACTATCATTATTCTGAGTTGAACGTCTTATTGCTTGATAATATTCACTTTGTTTTTGAGCTATGATAGTTTCTACAGGAAGCCATGCTAATATCTGATTCTCTTGATACAAAAGCAAGGTTTGCCACATTCTACCCATCCTACCATTACCATCACTAAATGGATGGATAAACTCAAACTCATAATGAAATATACAACTCTTTACTATTTGAGGCAACTCAGCCTTTTTTGTCCACTCCAATAATAAGCTCATTAAAATTGGCACTCTACTTGGAGGAGGTGCTACATGGACAGGAACATCACCAGAGAACACACCAATACCGCCTTGACGATATTTACCAGCATCTTTGATCAATCCATTCATCAAGAGAGCATGCTGGTTTAGTAAATCTTTTTCGTTATAAGGATTGCATTTCAAAAGCTCATCATAAGCAATGATGGCATTCTTTGCTTCTAAAATATCTTTTTCTGATCCTATTACTCGCTTGCCATTCATTATATCTGTAACCTGTTCCAATGTCAAAGTGTTTGCCTCTATCCATAATGATGAATGAATGGTTTTTATCCTGTTTTCCCTGCGTAATTTAGGTGTTAATGATTTTTCTTTGATGATGTTTATTCGCTCTAGAATACCAGCTATATCATATACAAGATTAAGTATTTCTGGAGTTATGATGAAAATAGGTTCGTAAGTTTCCATGTATTACTCCTTCCAGACAGCTATAGCAATCAGTTAATAAAGTATCCTCCTCGCAGGAATTAGCTATACTACATATATGGAGAGATACCCTACTATATATAGATACTTCATAGTCTCGCAGAGACCTTACTCTATTAACCGATTGCTTTAGCTGTCGGTATTGGTCATCTCCAACTATATAAGTCCCGCAGGGACGACACTTTATTAGCCGATTGTTTCAGCTGTCGGGAGCAGGGACAACACTTCATTAACCGATTGCTTTAGCTGTCGAAAGCAGGGACGACACTTATCTGTTCCAATCTCTTTCATCAAAATTGTGTCCCATCTCTTGTAAAAATTCTTTCCATTCATCTATGAACAGCGTCTTTTTGTGATGTTCTTGTTGATTGATAATATACTTAATTATCATATCTTTATCTTTTAGACCATATGACAAAGCGGCATATCCAGCACCCCATCCTTTAAATTTTTCAAAACCTTCTTTTGTTTTGATGATTTTACTTGATGATCCCTTGATGGCTTGCATAAAATCAGAAATAGATATAGTGGGAGGAACTGTTAATAAAACATGAACATGGTCACTCATTGAGTTTATCCTATATAGATAACCACCTTTGTTTTTTATTATACCCCAAATATCTTGATATAAAAATTTTATCCTTTCGTCTGTCGGTAATGTTTGTTCACTCCTATGTGTGCGAAAAATTGCATGTATGAGGTTGGAAACATAGCTCATTTTATTACTCCTTCCGGACAGCTAAAGCAATCGGCTAATAAAGTATCCTCCTCGCAGGAATTAGCTATACTACATATTTGGAGAGATACCCTACTATATATAGATATTTCATAGTCTCGCAGAGACCTTACTCTATTAACCGATCGCTTTAGCTGTCGGTATTGGTCGCCTCAAACCATACAAGTCCCGCAGGGACGACACTTTATTAACCGATTGCTTTAGCTGTCGGTATTGGTCATCTACAACTATATATTAGTCCCGCAGGGACGACACTTTATTAGCCGATTGCTTTAGCTGTCGGGAGCAGGGACAACACTTTATTAACCGATTGCTTTAGCTGTCGGTATTGGTCATCTACAACTATATATTAGTCCCGCAGGGACGACACTTTATTAGCCGATTGCTTTAGCTGTCGGGAGCAGGGACAACACTCTATTAACCGATTGCTTTAGCTGTCGGGAGCAGGGACGATACTCTATCAACCGATCGCTTTAGCTGTTGATAAATTGAATCCGCTCCTAACTGATAGGAACGGATTCATTTATGCTTTTATGCTTGCTTAATCCAATTTGTCAAAATGTAAAAACTTTTATTTATCCAAATCTGCTGCCTTGATATTATCACCTTTAGTGGTTGTCTCAATTGCATCGGCTTCTACAAGCTCTATATATGCCATTGGTGCACAATCGCCTCTGCGAAATCTAGTTTTGATGATTCTGGTATAGCCACCTTGACGATTGGTATATCTTGGGCCTATCTCATCGAACACTTTTTTCACAAGCTGATGGTTGTGCAATATTGAAAATGCGAGTCTTTTGTGATGTAGGGTGCCTTCTTTTGCATAAGTGATAACTCTTTCTGCCAGACTTCTCATTTCTTTTGCTTTGGATATGGTTGTTTCGATTCGACCATGAGTAAGCAAGGAAATTACCAGATTCTTCATCATTGCTTTTCTATGGTCAGCCTCAATTCCGAATTTTCTGCCTTTTTTTTTGTGTCTCATAGTAATTCATCTCTCCTTTTGAAATTTGAACGATTTTTTGCATCGGCTATGTCTTGGTATATATTATCAACATCCATGCCTAGGTATAAATCCAGTTTTGCGAGTAATGCCTTGATTTCATCTAAGGACTTTTTACCAAAATTACGATATTTCAGCATATCCAATTCTTGTTTTGAGACTAACTCGCCAATGGTTTCTATCTTTGCTGCTGTTAAACAGTTAGATGCACGAACTGTCAATTCGAGATCGCGGACATCCATTGCTAATAATTTTTCCAGTTTTTCTAGTTCAGGATCTACTCTATATTCTTCTGCATAGCTTGGTTCTGAGCCTTCAAACTGAACCATATGTGTGTATATATCTTTAAGTAATTTAGCAGATAAATATAGTGCATTTTTAGGTTCTGTGGCACCATTAGTAAATATTTCTACTACTAATTTGTCATAATCTGTCCTTTCGCCGACTCTTTGATTTTCTGTAAAGAAATTACATTTTACTACGGGTGAATATATCGAATCTACTGGAATAACACCGATAGGTTTATCATCTAAATTTTGCTTGTCTGCTGGCATATATCCTCTACCTATTCCCACCCAAATCTCAATACTTACATCGGTATCTTCTAAAACATTAAAAAGGACATGCTCTTTATTGACGACCTTTACATCTGCTGTTTCTTCTATTTGAGATGCTTTGACTGGTCCTATTCCAGAGTGATGTAATTCCAATTTTACTTCATTTAATGTATCCGATGTAAAGATTACCTTTTTCAAATTTAGGATAAAATCATTGAAATCTGAATCAGTTCCAGGTATTGGAGCAAATTCATGATGCAACCCTTCAATTCTTACAAAACGAGCTGCGGCGCCTTGTATAGAAGAAAGTAAAATCCTTCGAAGAGTATTGCCTATTGTTGTGGCATAACCAGGTTCAAGCGGGCCTATCTCGCACTTGCCATATCTGCGAGTATAAGTATTCCTATCAAATTCTACCTTAGTAGGTAGTTGAATGGGTTCTAAAAGCATCATATTATTTACTCCATCTTATTTTGAATAAAACTCAACTATGAGATTATCATTGATTTCGAGGGCTACTTCGTCGCGTTTAGGTATATAAAGGAATTCTCCTTTAAACTGAGCCTTATCTACGGAAAGCCAACCAAATCTGTTTACATCAGTTATCGACTCAAGAGCTTCTTGGATTTGAATGTTTGAACGAGATGACTCTTTGATTTCTATGGTTGTGTTCGGTTTTACCAGATATGAAGGAATATCTACTTTTTTATCATTCACTTTTATGTGTCCATGACAAACTATTTGACGAGCTGATGCCCTTGATACTGCAAAACCCATGCGATATACTACATTGTCAAGTCTTCTTTCAAGTATTTCTAACAAGTTTTCACCTGTTACACCTACTTTTTTATCCGCAGCTTTGAAATATTTCCTAAACTGCTTTTCCAGAACACCATATATTCTTCTTGCTTTTTGTTTTTCACGAAGGTGAATAGCATAATCTGTTACTTTTTTTCTGAAATTTGGTCCATGCTGGCCTGGTGAATATTTACGCCTCTCAAAAGCGCATTTGCTTGTATTACAACGATAGCCTTTTAAGAAAAGTTTCGTGCCTTCACGGCGGCATAATTTACATTTAGGAGCTGTGTATCGAGCCATTTTCTTGAATGCCTCCTTTTATATTCTTCTTTGTTTTGGGGGACGACAACCATTGTGAGGTATAGGAGTTGCGTCACGGATCATTGTTACTTGTAATCCAGCTGCATTAATTGCTCTCACTGCTGAATCTCTACCACCGCCCGGACCTTTTATTATCACACGGACTTTTTTCAGACCCATTTCTAATGCCGTTTTGGCTACTTCATCTGCTGCCATTTGAGCTGCAAATGGTGTGCTTTTTCGAGAACCTTTATAACCTATCTTACCACCGGATGACCAGGTCAAGACATTACCTGCAAGGTCTGACAAGGATATTATGGTGTTATTGAAACTTGAATGAACTGTGGCTATGCCCTCATCTATAGTCAATCTTACTTTTTTCTTTCTTACTTTTGTTGATTTTGATTTTGCTTTTGCCATCTATTTACTTCCTTTTCTTCAGAGCACCTGCTCTTGGACCTTTACGAGTTCTTGCATTTGTTCTTGTCCGTTGTCCATTTACTGGCATTCCTCTCTTATGCCTTAGACCACGATAACAACCTATTTCCATTAGTCGTTTTATGTTCAAGGAGACTTGAGTTCTCAAAGAACCTTCTACTATATATTCGTTTTGAATAATATCTCTTAAGACTTTTTCTTGTTCGATGTTCAAGTCCTTTATTTTGATATTTTCATTTACATTTGCTTTGGCAAGAATTTTTTGAGATGTTGAAAGACCTATTCCGAAAATATAGGTTAAGCCTATTACAACTCTTTTATTCTTGGGTAGTTCTATACCTGCTATATGTGCCAAGTTTTTCCTCCATGTTTTATTGATAAATAAATATCATTTATTTACCTTTTTAAACAATAAATTGTGGATATTCACAATTTATAAAATCAAACATCTTACCCTTGTCTCTGTTTATGTTTAGGGTTTGTTGGGCAGATAACTCTGACTTTGCCATTTCTTCTTATGATTCTACAATCCTTGCAGATTGTTTTGACTGATGCTCTTACAACCATGATGGTCTCCTTTTACGCTACTTATATCGGTAAGTTATTCTGCCACGATTCAAGTCATATGGCGATAATTCTAATTTCACCCTGTCACCAGGTAATATTCTGATATAATTCATCCGCATTTTACCTGAACTGTGTGCCAATATTTCATGTCCATTTTCCAGCTGAACTCGAAATGTTGTGTTTGGTAGTGCTTCTTTTACAATACCTTCTACTTCTATTACACCTTCTTTCGTCTGTGGCATATTGTCCTTTCCTTCAGATTATTGTGAGCGACCGCGTAGCTTACCTTTTTTCATAAATCCATCATAGTGACGCATCACTAGATGAGATTGTATCTGATTCAAGGTTTCCAATGCTACACCCACGATAATGATTATACCGGTTCCACCAAAATAAAACGGGAGATTTGCAAATTTCATCATAAACTCGGGTATCACGGCTATTATTGCAAAGAAAATTGCCCCTGGTAAGGTTATCTTTGTCAATATGTTGTTGATATATTTGGCAGTGCTTTTACCCGGTTGTTGCCCATGAATAAAGCCTCCTTGTTTTCGCATAGTTTCTGCCATTTCTGTAGGATTCAATACTATTGCTGTATAGAAATATGCAAAAAACACTATCAAGGTCATGAAAAAGATAGTGTAGATAGGAGTTCCAGGTGTAAAATGTCTGACTATCGCATGAGCAAAACCTGCATTAGGAAAAAAGGTTGCTATCGTCGCTGGCATCATTATGACTGATTGCGCAAATATGATAGGGATAACGCCTGCTGAATTGACCTTCAAGGGGATATAACTACTCCGTCCACCTATGACTTTTCTGCCAATTATTTTTTTGGGATATTGAACATGAAGCCTTCGAGTTGCTTCGGTGACTAAAATTACAGCCGCTGTCACGAAAAGCATGATTCCTACCACTGATAAGGCGGTTAAGATTGGCATCACTCCATAATTTACCATCATAAACATTTGTAAAAAACCTTCAGGATATTGAGCTATGATACCTGCAAAGATTATCATCGAAATCCCATTACCCAATCCATGTTCGGTTATCTGTTCACCTAACCAGAGTATCACCATTGTTCCCGTTACCATTGAGATTACTGTCGTAAAACCAAATAATAATGGAGGGATTGTTACTACTCCTGGTCCAGCATTTTGCAAGAACACGACCATACCTAATGCATTAAATGTTCCGATGATTACTGTCCCGTATCTTGTTAATTGATTTATTTTTTTCTGACCTGCTGGACCTTCTTTTTTCAGTTTTTCAAAATAGGGAATGATCCCACCCAGCAATTGGATTAAGATGGAACAAGTTATATATGGCATTATTCCAAGTGCAAAGATTGATGCTCGCTCGAAATTACCACCTACAAAAAGGTCAAATAATCCAAATAAGGTGTTTTGAGTGCCTTCAAAAAATTCTCTCAATGCAAAAGTATTTACACCAGGCGTTGGGATGAAAGATCCAAACCTATATAAAATCAATATAAAGGCGGTAAAAAGTATCTTTCTTCTCAAATCAGGTATCTTGAATACATTTTTAAGTGTCTGTATCAATTTAAATTACCTCCGCTTTCCCACCATTGTCCTCAATTATCTTCTTCGCTGTTCTAGAAAATGCGTTGGCTTGGATATGCAATTTTTTTGTAAATTCTTTTGAGCCATCTGCAAGTATCTTAACAGACATTTCTTTATAGCGACCTTGACTACGGATGATACCTTTTTCTTCCATCACCTGTATATCAATGGCTTCTAATTCTAAATTGTTCAGTTGGTATAGGTTCACTATTCGATATTCTTTCCGAAATATGTTGTTAAACCCTCTTTTGGGCAATCTTCTATATATGGGCATTTGACCACCCTCAAAATAGCGAGGAGTTTGACCACCACTGCGAGCTTTATGACCTTTGTGTCCTTTACCGGCTTGCTTGCCTTGACCTGTGCCTTCTCCTTTACCTAACCGTTTGAAACTTTTCTTTATTCCTTTGGGTCTTGTGATTTCATGAAGCATATTTACTCCTTATATTTCAAATTCTTGAACTTCTAAAAGATGACGAACTTTATAGATCATTCCGCGAATTACTGGGGTGTCGTCATGAATCTTGACTTGATTCAATTTATGAAGTCCTAAGGCTTTGACTATTCTTTTTTGTTTTTCTACTCTTTTGATTGTAGAACGGACTAATTTCACACTAAGTTTCATTGTTTACCTCCTCATTGAGCATATCTTCTATAGGAGGGGTTGAGCTGAGTGAGGCAACATTTTGGTCTATTTCAAAATGTTCAGGAGAAGTCTCTTTTTCAATCTTCTTCTTCTTATGATTTGGCGAGGAGGTAGTATCTATCTCTTCATTATTTTGCTCTGCTGGGTTTGAGGGAATATCTCTCAATTGATCAAATGTTTTTCCTCTCATTTTTGCTACCTGAGAAAGTGTCCGAAGCTCTGTTAATGCCACTATACAAGCTTTTACTAGATTGCAAGGCGTGTTCGATCCCATTGATTTAGCAAGGATATTTTGGATACCAGCTGCTTCAAAAAGTGCTCTGGGTGTGCCACCTGCTATCAAACCTGTTCCTGGTGTTGCTGGTTTGACCAATATTTTGCTAGGTCCATATTTTGCATTTACCTCATGAGGTATGGTTCCTTTTACTATAGGCACTCTGAATGCATTTATTACTGCTTTATTTTTTGCTTTTCTGATGGCATCTGTTATTTCATTTGCTTTACCGGTGCCTACACCAACTACGCCTTGTTGATTGCCTACTACGACGATAGCATTGAAACTGAAGTTACGACCACCTTTTACGACTTTAGCTACTCGATTTGTATCTACTATTTTTTCGTAGGTTACATCATCTGGATTTAATTTTACTTTATTCAAGGTTTTCCTCCATTAAAACTTCAATCCGCCTTCACGAGCGGCTTCTGCTAACGCTTTGATGCGACCATGATACTTAAAGCCTGCTCTATCAAAGCATATTTCGGATATTCCGGCTTCGATTGCTTTTTTTGCCAGTTTTAATCCAACTTCACGACTTTTCTCGGTTTTTGTCTTACCTTCAAATACTTCTGATTTTGATTTGGTTGACATTGATACTAATGTGTGTCCCTTTATATCATCTATTATTTGAGCATAAATATGATTTAAGCTTCTAAATACTGCTAGCCTCGGCTTTTCGCTCGTGCCACTCAGACGTTTACGAATTGCGCGGACTCTTCGCATGCGGGCTTGATATTTTTGATATGTTATTGATTTATTCATGTTTACTCCGTTTTATTTCGAACCTGATTTACCAGCTTTGATTTTCACAAATTCATTCTCATAACGGATCCCTTTGCCTTTATAGTTTTCGGGAGGGCGGACCCTGCGAACCTCTGCAGCAAACTTGCCGACATCTTCTTTATGAAAACCTTTGATACGAACTATTGACTGTATTCCAAGTTTTCCACCTTTTCCGCGAGGCACGACTTCGGTTGTTACATCTATTCCCTCGGGGACTCTCAGCAAGACATCATGAGAATAGCCTACTACTATCTTTAGCCATGGTCCTACTCTGTCTGAAGTATAACCTGTCCCGATGATATGTAATACCTTTTCAAAGCCATCTGATACACCTGTCACCATATTTTGAAGTAATGCACGAGTTAATCCATGTAATGAACGAACTTTAGGTTCATCATTTTCTCTTGTTACTATGATTTCTGTGCCTTCTAAGGCTACATTAATCTTGTCTTGTAAACCGTATTCCAAAACTCCTTTCGGTCCGCTTACAATCATTTTTCTATCTTTTTCTTCTACTGTTACACCTGCTGGAATGACAATATGTTTTCGTCCTATTCTTGACATCTTTCCTCCTACCAAACCTTACAGATAAACTCACCACCAATATTTTGGCGACGAGCATCTCTATCGGTCATCACACCTTGGCTTGTAGATATTATGGCATTTCCAGTGTTATTAAAAATTGAAGGCATATTCGCTGCCTTCACATATACTCTTCGTCCGGGTTTAGAAACTCTCTCAAGACCGCGCACTGTGGGTTTACCCTCGTAGGTGTAACGCAAATTTACATTGATTTTTTTTCTAAATATATTTCGCTCAGGATCTCTATCTACTAAATCAAAATTGTTGATATAGTTTTCACTTGCCAAAATTCGCATGATTGACTCTACTATTCCGCAGTGATTGATTTGAACCTGTTTATGCCCGGCACGATATGCGTTGCGAATCTTGGTCAACGCATCAGCTATCGGATCACTAATACTCATTGTTTTTATTCCTCCAGATATTTGTAGGGTTCGCTACAATCGGCTATTATTTATAGCTTCATGATTGGCTTGAACTCTACTTCTTTACCAGCTTGCCCTTGTGACACCCGGTATTTCACCATTTGAAGCGAGCTTTCGGAAGCATAATCGACAGAGACCGAAATCTCTGAAATATCCTCTCGAACGACCGCATACTTGGCAACGACTATAAGCACGAACCTTGAATTTCGGTTTACGAGCTGCTTTTATTACCCATGATTTTTTTGCCAAATTTTTCTCCTATAAAGTTAGTTTTACTATTCTTTATTCTTCTTCACAAAAGGCATACCAAGCAAACGAAGTAATTCTTTACCTTCTTCATCTGTTTTTGCTGTGGTCACGAATGTGATATTCATACCTCTGATAGTATCGATTTTATCGTAGTCGATCTCGGGAAATACTGTTTGTTCCTTGACACCCATTGAATAATTTCCTCTGCCATCAAATGAATTTAAAGGTACTCCTTTAAAGTCTCTGATTCGAGGGATGACTATTGATATCAATCTATCCATAAATTCAAACATTACTTCATCACGAAGCGTTACTTTACAACCAATAGCTACTCCCTCGCGAAGTTTAAAATTCGAGATAGATTTTTTTGCTTTGGTTACCAAAGGTCTACGACCCGTGATTTGGGTCATATCTTTTACTGCATTATCAAGTATTGCCTTATTTTGGGTAGCAGAACCTACGCCCATGCTGACTATTATTTTATCTATTTTAGGCACTTGATTTATATTCTTGTAACCAAAATGAGTCTGCAAGTTAGCTACTACTTCTTTACGATATTTTTCTTTTAATCGGTTCATAAATTCTCCTTCTTGATAGTCGATTGAATGCTGTATGTTTTTTTACATACTTCGAACTTCTACGCTCCTTTATCAACTATACAAGCTCATCTCCTGTTTTTTTGCAAACACGAATTCGATTGCCATTTATGATTTTGATCACGGGTTTGGAAACCATGTTGTGAGTAGTGTTAAAAAGCATTACATTCGACACATGTATTGGCGCTTCTTTTTCGATTATTCCACCTTGTTGGGTTTGACTGCGAGGCTTGGAATGCCTTTTGATGAAATTCACATTTTCTACTATTACCCTTTCATCTTTAGGAAATACTTTCAATATGCGACCCTTTACACCTTTATACTTGCCGGTAATGACTATTACATTGTCACCTTTTCTTAGTCGTAGTTTATTTTTCATGAAATTCTCCTATAATACCTCTGGAGCAAGGGAAAGAATCTTTGCATAACCATGTTCTCTCAACTCTCTTGCTACTGGTCCAAAGATACGAGAACCTTTAGGCTCATATCTATCATCTATTACTACGGCTGCATTGTCTTGAAAACGGATGTATGATCCATCTGCTCTACGGATTTCCTTAGAGGTGCGGACTATTACTGCTTTTTCTACATTACCTTTTTTGACTTTTCCGCCGCTTGATGCTGATTTCACTGCTACTACTATTATATCGCCTACGCTGGCATATTTTCGTTTGGTTCCGCCAAGCACCTTGATACACATTGCTTTTCTTGCTCCCGAATTATCCGCAATATTTAATATACTTTGAACTTGTATCATGTTATCGCTCCTTATTTACTTCTCTCGATGATACGAGTCAAAGTCCATCTTTTTCTTGCGCTTAAAGGTCGAGATTCCGTGATTTCCACGACATCGCCTTCCTTGCTATCATTTGTTTCGTCATGAGCCATAAATTTTTTATGCTTCCTCACAACTTTTTTATACAATGGGTGCATAAACTGTCGACCTACCCGAACTACGATAGTTTTATCCATCTTGTCGCTTACTACAGTTCCCACCTTTTTTACTTTTCTTTCTGTAGACATTTATATTCCACCTTGACTTTTTCTTAAAATCCTTCTGGCTTTTCTCTTTGGGCTACTACTTAACTCGTAAAAGAGTGCATATCCTTGCTATATCCCTTTTAGCCATTCGGATTGCATGATTATTAGTAAGGATTTGTTTTGCTTTTTGAAATCGCAAATTGAATAATGCTTCTCTTTTTTCTTCTAGTTCCGAGACTAATTCTTCTTGCGTCATTTCTCTCAATTCTGACATTTTCATACTTCTAATCCCTCTCTTGCTACTAATTTGGTAGTTATAGGGAGCTTATGACCGGCTAAACGCAATGATTCTTTCACTATCTCAAAGGAGACGCCTTGAACTTCAAACATTATTCGGCCCGGACGTACTACTGCAACCCAATATTCTGGAGAACCTTTTCCTTTACCCATACGAGTTTCTGCTGGCTTTTTCGTCACAGGTTTATCCGGAAATATTCGTATCCATACTTTTCCTTGTCGTTTCATATGTCTTGTTAAGGCTATACGAGCTGCTTCTATCTGACGACTCGATATCCATCCATCTTGGGTTGCCATCAAACCATAATCTCCGAAACTCACTTCAGAGCCGCGATATGCAAGACCTGTCCTACGACCTTTCATTACTTTTCTATGTTTTACTTTCTTTGGTGCTAACATTATTTACTCCAATATATCGCCTTTATATATCCATACTTTTACACCTATGATACCGTATGTTGTGCTTGATTCTACATGAGCATAGTCGATATCGGCTCTTAGGGTCTGCAATGGCGTCCGACCTTGTTGATAACGCTCTGTTCGTGCCATTTCTGCTCCACCAAGTCGTCCAGAGCATTGAACTTTTATCCCTAACGCTCCTTCTTTCATTGTGTTGCGGATTGCATTCTTCATCGCGCGCCTAAAAGGCACCCTATCTCTCAATTGTCTCGCTATTTCTTCGCCTACTAACTGAGAGGATAACCAGGCTTTTTTCACTTCATTGATGTTGATCGCTACATAAATAGGATTTTGTCTTTTTTTGTTGATAAACAATGCCAACTCATTCCTCAATATTTCTATTGATTCGCCTTTGCGACCTATCACTACACCCGGTTTAGCGGTATGGATGTCTATGTTGATTGAATTTGTCTTTCTCGCTATTGTGACTTTTGAGACAAAAGCATTATCGAGACGAGACTTGATATATTTCTTTAACTTTAAATCTTCATGAAAATTGTTTACATATTCCTTTTTGGATGCAAACCAAACTGAATCTTGAACTTTGTTTACTCCGATTCGAAATATGATGGGATTTATTTTTTGACCCAAATTTCCTCCTATTTTACGACCTTCAAGCCAATTGTGATATGGCAAGTACGCTTTAAAATACGGTCTGATGAGCCTTGAGCGCGATATAAGGGCTTTTTAATGATGCGACCACCATCAGCGAACGCTTTAGATATGACCATATTCGCAGTATCCTCTTTACCTGATACTTGATTGATATTTGCTACTGCTGATTTCAGCAGTTTTTGTATGTCTTTCGCTATTTTTTTATGCGAAAATTCAAGGATATTTTTTGCCTCATTTACTCCTTTACCGCGTATCATATCGAGAACAAGACGAGCTTTACGAGCAGAAGACCTGAAATGACGCAAACTTGCTTGGGATTCGTGTATTGTTTCCATTGATTACTCCTTTGCTTACTACCTTGCTTTTTTCTTTTTCTCTTTATGTCCCCTGTAGGTCCGTGTAGGAGAAAATTCTCCTAGTTTATGCCCTACCATGTTTTCTGATACGAATATAGGGAGAAACTTACGACCATTGTGCACAGAGAAGGTATGACCGATAAATTCTGGTAATATTGTGGATCTACGAGACCATGTCTTTATGATATTTTTCTTGTTGTCATTATTTAAGACAATCACTTTTTTCATCAAATGTCCATCTACAAATGGTCCTTTTTTTACTGAACGAGCCATATATATTTCCTACTTACCTTTTTTTGCTTTGATTATATACTTATCTGAGTATTTTTTTGTTTTGCGTGTTTTGCCACCTTTGGCTAGTTTTCCCCAAGGAGACACTGGATGTCTACCACCTGAAGAGCGACCCTCGCCACCACCCATCGGGTGATCTACAGGATTCATTACTACTCCACGCACTTTAGGACGTCTACCTTTCCATCGATTGCGACCTGCTTTGCCTATCCATATTAAATTGTGCTCAGAATTGCTCACCTGACCGATTGTCGCAAAACATTCTTTACGAATCAAATGGATATCTCCTGAAGGCATTTTGACATGAACATAACCTGCATCTTTGGCTAATACCTGAGCAAATGTACCAGCTGAACGAGCTAACTGACCACCTTTTCCTTTCAAAAACTCTATATTGTGAATAGTGGTTCCGAGAGGAATTCTTTCCAGAGGCATTGCATTACCTAATACGATTGGAGCTTCTTTGCCAGATATTACTGTAGAGCCTTGCTGTAAGCCATCAGGTGCTATTATATATCGCTTTTCGCCATCTGCATAATGCAATAATGCTATACGAGCTGTCCTGTTGGGATCATACTCGATATGAGCTACTTTTGCTGGGATATCATATTTATTTCGCTTGAAATCTATGATTCTATAGGCGCGTTTATGACCACCACCGCGACGTCTTGATGTGATTCGTCCTTGACTATTACGACCAGCTGTTTTTTTAAGAGGTCGAAGTAATGTCTTTTCAGGAGTATCTGTTGTAATCTCATCAAACGTATATCCGGTTCGGTAACGCATTGTTGAGGTAACTGGTTTATATTTTTTGATTCCCATTGTCTATACTCCTTTTATATTTCAAAATCTGCAATTGTTTGACCGTCTTTGACTTTTACGATGGCTTTTTTCCAGTCTGCTCTATAGCCAATGTTGCGTCTGTATCCACGAGGCATCTTTTTCGGCTTGCCATTATATCGCATTGTGTTTACACTGACTACATCGACATCAAATATCTTCTCAATTGCTTTTTTGATTTCTATTTTATTTGCATTCATACTGACTTCAAAGGTATATTCATTATTTTTTTCTTTTAGCAGAGAAGTTTTTTCTGAAAAAATTGGTGCAATGATAATTTCACGAATATGTTTCATCGGACAAATACCTCCTGTGCGGTTTTTAATGCATCTTCAGTAAGTATGAGATATTTACAATTCAATACCTCATATGCAAACAATCTATCTGCCCTATCCATATTTACCTCTGGTAAATTCGCAAAGGACTTCACTATATTTATATTGCTATCGTTTATTACAAACAATTTTTTTCCCCTTTCAGGTAAAATCTTGTCCATAAGTCTACGAGCTTCTTTGGTGGAAGGTTTTGTAAAACTTAAATTTTCGATGATATATATCCCTTCCAATTTTGCTTTCATACTCAAAGCAAGTTTCAAAGCCAGTCTTTTCTTTTTCACTGGTATAGCTCTATACCAATCTTTGGGTTTCGGGGGAAATGCTATACCGCCTCCTCTTCGCAAAGGAGTCCGTATGTTTCCCATACGAGCTCGACCTGTTCCTTTCTGTCTATATATTTTCTTTGAAGCTCCTTTTACTTCGCCACGGCTTAGTTTGCATGATGTCCCTTGCCTTTGGTTGGCGCGATACATGTTGATGACCTCATACAATACTGCATTGGGGTTGTTACAAGTTACTGAAAATAAACTTTCCGGAAGTTCGACTGTTCCTATTCTTTCGCCTGTAGCTGAAAATTTTATTGCCTCTATCATTGATTGCTCCTTTTTACTTTCTAACTACTCTAATCACTTGCTAAGATAAACAATGCTGTTTCTTGCACCAGGTATTGCACCTTTTACTAAAAGTATGTTTCTTTCGGTATCAATCTTTATGACCCTTAAGTTCTTCACTGTTACTTGGTCACTACCCATATGTCCTGCCATTTTCATGCCTTTAAATACACGACTCGGTTGAGCACATTGTCCGATTGAACCTGGTCCCCTAAAAGATTCATGCGTTCCGTGTGAGTGGATGAAACCTGCAAATCCATGTCGTTTCACTACGCCTTGAAAGCCTTTACCTTTTGAGATTCCGGTGACTTTTATTATTTCGTTTAGCTGAAAAATATTGACATCAAAGATGTCCCCGGTGTTCACTTCATCACTTTCTGAAATTTTAAATTCTTTTAAATGACGAAAATATTTCAAGTTATGTTTCTTGAAATGACCACGCTGGGGTTTGGCTACCTTGCGTTCTGGGATTTCTTCAAAGCCAAGCTGGATTGAGGTATAGCCATCTGCTTCTACAGCTTTCCTCTGGACCACAGTACAAGGACCTGCTTGAACCAAAGTTACGGGTATTACTTTACCATTTCCATCAAAGATTTGAGACATCCCTATTTTTTTTCCAATTAGACCTACCATTTTTTCCTCCTAAACCTTTATCTCCACATGTACACCTGCAGGTAGATTCAGCTTTTTTAATGCTGAGGTCGTTTCAGGAGTCGGGTTGATGATATCGATCACTCTCTTATGCACAAGCATATGAAACTGATCTTGAGCCTTCTTGTTTACATGAGGTGACCTTAATATCGTATAGAGGGTTCGCTCTGTTGGTAACGGCACAGGACCCACGATTTTTGCACCTGTATTTCTTGTATTTTTAACTATTTCTGCAACCGATTTATCGAGTAGACGATAATCATATGCTTTTAGTCTTATACGAATTCGATTTGAGTATTCTAGTTTACTCACTGTTGCCTCCATTTGAATTCATAATTACTGATTCCGAATTCATAATTCATAACTCCACAAATATTTCTGACATATCTATTACACAGTCAAATAATACTTTTACAGCGACTTTTTCTTTTCTCTTATGTTCAGTATTAACAAAATTTTCATTATCTAAGTGAAATACATCTATAGTTTCGCCTTCAGGATCTATTATCCAATACTCTCGCACTTTTGCTTCTAAATATTTGTTATGTTTTACTAACAAATCTTTTCGAGCTGTTTCGGGTGATAATATTTCTATCACAAAATCTGGAGCTCCGTTTGTAAATTGACCATCCAGTTTAGTTTTATCGCAAACTACAAATAAATCCGGTTGGATGACCGTATGCTCGTCAAGTTTTACATCAGATGGAGCAAAAAACAACTCACAGGGTTTTCCTTTTAAAAAAGTATCCAAAACGGTTGATAATCTTCGTGTTATTCTCTGATGTTTATGATTTGGTGATGACAGAGCATAAGCGACACCATTTATCAATTCATAACGCACTTCGTCATCCCATGATATATAGTCATCAATTGTATATTGGGTATCCTTCTGTAATAGTGGAGAACTCATTTTTTAAAGTCTTTATTCTGAGAACTAATCCGTAATTCCCAATTTATTTAACTACTTCACCCACAACGCCAGCGCCGATGGTTTTTCCACCTTCACGGATAGCAAAACGAAGTCCTTGTTCCATTGCGATAGGCTGAATAAGCTCTACAGAAACCGTGATATTATCCCCCGGCATAACCATTTCTACACCTTCTGGTAAATTCAATGATCCTGTCACATCTGTAGTTCTGAAATAAAACTGAGGTCTATAGCCAGTAAAGAAAGGTTTATGACGACCACCTTCGTTTTGAGTCAATACATATGTCTCGCCTTTAAAGATAGTATGAGGTGTGATGGATTTTGGTTTTGCCAAAACCATTCCTCTTTCAACATCAGTTTTACCGAGACCGCGCAATAAAAGACCAACATTGTCGCCAGCTTCACATACATCCATCAGCTTGCGGAACATTTCGATACCTGTTACTGTTGTTTCGACAGTTTCACGGATACCTACTCTTTCTGCTTTATCATTGAGTTTGATTGTTCCTCTTTCAAGTCTTCCGGTAGCGACTGTGCCACGACCAGGAATTGAAAAAACATCCTCTACAGGCATCAAGAAGGGTTTATCTTTTTCTCTTTCAGGAGTTGGGATATAATTGTCCACAGCTTCCATCAATTCTTGAAGTTTTGCTTCACCTTCTGGTTCTTCATTCAAACCTTTCAAAGCTGAACCACGAATAAAAGGAATATCATCACCAGGAAATTTATATTTATTCAATAAATCCCTTACTTCAAGTTCTACAAGGTCAAGTAATTCTTCATCATCAACCATGTCGCATTTGTTCAAAAATACTACCATAGCTGGCACACCTACTTGACGAGCTAACAAAATATGTTCGCGAGTCTGAGGCATTGGACCATCAAAGGCACTTACGACAAGGATTGCTCCATCCATTTGAGCAGCTCCTGTTATCATATTTTTTACATAGTCAGCGTGACCTGGACAGTCGACATGTGCATAGTGGCGAGCTTCGGTTTGATATTCGACATGTGAAGTTGCGATGGTGATTCCACGTTCTTTTTCTTCTGGGGCATTATCAATCGAGTCAAATGATCTCGCTTGACCGCCTCCTCTCTTGGATAAATAGCTTGTGATGGCAGCTGTCAGGGTTGTTTTTCCATGATCAACATGCCCTATTGTCCCCACATTTACATGGGGTTTGTTTCTGACAAATTTTTCTTTTGCCATGGGTTCCTCCATTAGATCTATAAGCATTTTCTGCTTTTACTTCGGTCAATTTTTGTTACAAAATTACCTGTAAGGGTCAAAAAAATACAAGGGCATATTTTTGTCAACACTTTTTTGAAAATAGAGGTGAAAAAATATTTATTTTTTTATTCAAATTGTCATATCAGCTATATTTATTAGTTCTTTAGTAAATATAAGCGACATTTATTTTTTTATTCAGTAATCTGATTTAATATATAGATAATTTTGATGAAGATATGTAAAAAAATATTTATATATTCTTCTTTTCTATCTTAATTATATTTATCCACAGTTTAAACTGTCGTCCTAATTTCTTCTGGGGATCCGAAGATATTCTGTAAATTGATTTAGACTAACATAATTCGAACTTGTAAAAAAATATTCCAAAGAATAAAATATCACAATTTCTTCATGAAATACTCGAAGATTCGTTCTGTGAGTACCCCAACCAGTCCACATAAGATCAGTATTGCTTACATTACCATATTTATCAGAAATGTATAATGGAAGTGTTACATTACCATTAACTATATAGGCACCCCTTGAAGCAGCAATCACTCCTTCGTTATTATTTCCCCAAATGACTATACTAGCAAGTAACCCATCAACATTAATGATAGTGATATTTCTAGGATCGTTATTAGGAGGATTAGTATTACATGACAGCAATAGAAAAATAATAGCTATTAATAACTCAATAACACCTATTTTCCTAATTTTTTTATTCATAAAGTACTCCCTTTAATTAAATCTTAACCTTTTAAGTTGTTTTATTCTTTGGTTTTTACAATGTTAACCATCCACCTAAATTTATGTTAAATACATGGATATAAAAACCACAAATATAGTCTCTATAAGCTCCTCTGCTCTGTAGCTAATGCTGCCAAGATGATCAATAATATCAATCCTATTACCCTTACTATTTCAGCTCCAAGCGTTGAATCACTAAAACTTTCTTGATAACCCGGTAATATCAGACTATGATTATTTTCAACACTGATAACTCCATGCAGGTCAATTGAGCTTTTCAAAGCTATATTTGACACATCCAATCTTTCGTCATCAAGTATAGTTTTAATATCTGTAGTATCTAAGACTCTCACAAAATTGCTCAGCTCCTTGCTCCAGAGTGTTAAATCATAACCATCATTTCGCCTGACAGGATGACTTCTCAATCTACCACTAAGTTTTATGTGAGTTCCTTCCCAATTGTGAAAATCTTGTATTTCTTCAAAACTCAGTTTGGTAACGGGGATTGCTTGCTCGGTATCTATTACATTCATAAATTCTATAGAAATTGCTGTATTTTCTGAGTTCATAAAAACCACTCCAGAAATACGCAATAAATTTCCCCGAACTATATCTCTTTGGTATATTGCATTGGTATTTTCATCAAAAATCTGGATTCCGCGACCTGACTCATCTTGAATATAAGCTAAAAGCCTTGTATCATCGAGTCTATCTGCACCGATTGTGACTACACCTTGGACAGTAACTCGTCTTTGTATATAGACATCAAAATTTTCATATATATTTGCAATAGGTGTCGTTGCCTGTGCAAAAAGACTAATTGAAAAAAAAAGAAATATCAGTGATAATATCTGAGATAGAGCTGAAAGTTTCATTATTTGCACATTAAAATTAAAAATTATGAATCTGTTTCGTTGTTTTCCTTGTTTTCTTTGTCTGTTTCACCAGATTCAAAACAATCTTCCTCTTCAACATTGGTGTCTGTCTCAAAATCATCTTTTTTCTCAGGGACTGGCATGTCATTGGAGAGATTTTCTTTTTTGACATCACGAATCTCAAAAAAGATAGTATGATAAAGCAATATAAACACTCCTACTACGATAGAACTATCTGCTATATTGAAAACAGGCCATCTATCCAAACCAAAGATATTAATGAAATCAAAATCGAAGAAATCTGTTACTGCTCCAAATATCAGTCTATCTATTAGATTTCCAATGGCTCCGCCTAAAACAAAAGAAAAGGATAGTTTTTCTAAAAAACTTTTTGACTGTTTCAAAAGAAACAAAATAAAGAAAATCATTAGAAAAGTAAGAATACTAAAGAATATTCTATTCACATAAGGAGAATCAAAACCTATACTAAATGCAGCACCCGGATTTTCGACATGGGTAAGTCTGAAAAAGTCTCCAATCACAGAGATTGATTGATATAATTCCATCTTGTTCCTGACCACAATCTTTGTAATTTGGTCGATGATAATTATTACAGCAGTCAGTATCAAATATTTGAATGGACTTTTTCTATTCATCTTTTTTTTTTCTCCTCTTTCGTCTTACAATCTATACAAAATCGTGCATAAGGTATTATTTTTAACCTTGTATCTTGAATATGACATCCACATATTTCGCATATACCATAACTTTTGTCATAAATCTTTTTTATTGCAACAGTTATCTGTTTCATTTTTTGTTGCTCTGTATCTATCAGATAAGCTGTTTTTTCTTGTTCATGTGTGTCGGAACCTTGATCTGCTTGATGATATGAATAACCTGATAAGTCTCCAGAATTATCCTTTGCTCCTTTACGATACATTTCGGACAACTGCCCAATCAATTTTAGGGCATTTTCTTTTTCTTGCAATAAGATTTCTTCGTAATGTTTCAATTTTTCATCACTTAAATTCTTTTCTGCCATCAGAAATTTTCCTCTCTATTTTTCAAGTTTTCAGATTTTTATTTTATTTTTTCTAACATTTCTTTTATTAACAAGGATAAGTAGCTATAGGCTCTTTCTGCGTTTTTTAAAATTTCATCAGTAGTATGAGGATTGGAATGGAAAATGTTACTTAAATTTGTTACCACTGATACACCGAATACTTTTAATCCGCAATGAACAGCTGCTATCACCTCAGGTACTGTAGACATGCCTACGATATCTGCTCCTAGATTCTTCATCATGAGACATTCGGCTTTTGTTTCCATAGAAGGTCCAGAAACAGCACAATAAATACCTCTTTTCAGGTAAAAATTATTATCTTTGGCTATTGACATTGCTAAAGAACATAATCTTTTGTCATAAGGATTGTGCATACTTGGGAAACGAGTGCCAAACTCTTTAACCATTCTACCTTCAATTAATACTGGTTCTGCAAGTTGATTTTTCCCAATTAATGGATTTGTACCCATCAAATTTATATGGTCAATTATGTTTACCAATTGTCCCGGTTTCATGCTGATATTGATTGAACCAGAAGCATTTGTCACAAATAAATATTTCGCTCCTAACATTCTCGCCATACGAACAGGATAGACAACTTGTTCCATCGTATAGCCTTCATAATAATGAAATCTTCCTTTAAAGACAATTACAGGAGTATTGCTCAAATATCCTGCTATCAATACTCCAGAATGATTGGGAGCTGTGCTACTAACAAAACCGGGTATTTCATTATAAGGTATTTCTATTTTGCTTTCAATACCTCTCGAACTAATAGGTTCTTGATTTTCAATAGAATTTGATGAATGTAAATATTCTATTCCTTTTACTTCATTGGCTAAATTTCCAAGCCCTGTCCCAAGTATTATGGCACAATAAGGCTGAAAAGGTATTTTTGATTTTAAATACTCAAGAGTGGAATTGTATTGCTGGGGGGTCATCGTCTGGTTCCTTTTTCTTTTTATTTGTTTCTTTAAATAAATTTAATGTTTCTGAATTTATCTTGTCAAAATCATCAAAATGTGAGTTTGCATCTAAATTCATTAGATTTGAATCATCAAACCTAAAATCGAGATCTTCTTGGAATCTATGAGGGTCCTCAAATTTAAAACTTGGTTCACTTTCTTCGAAAGTCAACGGTGTTTCTGTCTTTCTTACTGGTTCTTTGGGAGCTTTATTGGCTCCTGATGCACCTATTATATTATCTGGAGGGGGTGTAAGAGGAGGCATCGAATATGATTCGGCTGATTGTCTGGTAGGCTCTTCAAATCTGAAACTTGGTTCATCAATTTCAATATCATTTACCGCAGTTCTCGCTGTCTTTATTGGAGGCGGAATAGAGGGAGGTGAATACTCGGGTTCTGGGGGAGGAATAATGGGTTCTTCGTATCTAGTATAAGGTTCTGAAGCCTTAAAACCCCCACTATGAATATTATCTGAAGATTGATTGTTTTCATAAATTCTGACAGGTTCTTCGAAAGCAATATTCGGTTCCTCATAAACTCTACTTGGTTCCTCATATCTATTTTCTTGATGATTCGAAATATTTTCTATGTTAGGTAAACTTGGCTCTTCATAAACCCTAGAAGGTTCTTCTACTCTTAAGTCATGTTGTATATTTTTTTGTTCAGCAATATTTTTAACTGGAATAGTCGTAGGGATACTCGTTTCAACATATTTTCTACTTGGTTCTTCATACCTTGTTTCTGGTTGGTGAGCAATATTTTTCTGTGGAGGTGAGATAGGTTCTTCATATTTTCTGACAGGTTCTGCTGGAGGGATATTTGGTTCTTCATATCTTTTGCTTGGTTCTTCAACTTTTATTTCTTGTCGAATGGGTATATTTTTGGGTGCTGGAATAATAGGTTCTTCATATTTAACTGGTTCTGCTTTGGGTTTCACTGGTTCTTCATATCTGTTTGAAGATCCTATTGAAACACTTTTAGTATCTTCAATTTTAATATTCTGCGATTCAACTGGTCTATTTGTTTCCCTAATTCTACTATGAGGTTCAACTTTTATTCTGCTAATTTCGTCAAATTTTTTATCCATTTCTGCTTCTGTTTCTTTAGTGAAGAGGTGATCTTGTTCGTATCTTGTCAATTGTCCTTTCAATTGAGAATGGCTATTGATCAAGAACTGACGATGATTTTCTTTAAGATTGACAAATTCATGTTTCATGAGATTTAAATAATGTTTTGTCTCGTCAATTGCCTTTTTTGCTGATAATTCAGCGTCGCGTAATATATTATCTGCTTCTTTTTGTGCAGTTCTTATGATTTCATTGCGGGTATTTTCGGCTTGAATCAATGTTTTAGAGATGAGTTCTTCTCTTTTTTGGATTTGTTCCATAGCAATCTGAGTTTGAGTTCTATCTTCATATACATTTACTTGTGGGGTTTCTTTATTATTCATCAATCTTTGAGAATATAAATCCTCAAAATGCTCTGCAAGAATATCAAGATAATCCCTTATCTCTGCTTTATTGTAGCCTATAGCACTTGTTTTAAACTCCTTGTGCCTGATATCAGCTGGTGAAATTTCTATTTTGTCGAACACTAAAACCCTCCAATTCTAAGATGATAAAAATAAGTTTCTGAGTAAAAAATCCTTTATTAAGAGAACGAGCATGATCAAGATAAAAGGTGAAAAATCTATACCCCCTAGATCCGGTAAAAATCCACGAATCCTTGAAAGAAAAGGCTCTGTCATAGCAACCAAGACTTTATATATAGGATTGTTGGTTTGGGGTGAAAACCAAGACATTAATGACCGAATTATCACAATATACACATAACAGTTTAAGAACTGACTTATAATTCTAAAAAACATCAAACCACCTTTTCAATAAGGATTTTCAGCAACTCGTATCGCTCATTACCTCATATTTTTTTCACAAAACACATATATTTTTAGTAATTTTTACCATAATTTTTTATATATGGAAATATGTCAACAATTATTGAATTTTTCAGATTATAATATTGAAAAAATTGTATATATCCCCATTCTGCAAGGAAAAATCTAAATAAAAAAATAAAATTAATAAATAATGTTATTTTAGCTTAAAAATAATGCTTGCCAAAAATCTATTGAAAAAATATCTTTACCGGAGAATAAAATTTTTTAGGGGAGAAAAGTATGGAAAAACTACTCTTACTCGGAGATGAAGCTTTTGCACAGGGTGCAATAGATGCGGGAGTATCTGGAGCTTATGGGTATCCTGGGACACCTTCCACCGAGATAATCATGTATTTTCAAAAGAATAAGGAAGCTATCGAAAAAGATATTCACAGAGTTTGGTCATGCAATGAAAAAACTGCAATGGAAACAGCATTAGGCATGTCTTATGCAGGGAAAAGAGCTATAGTAACGATGAAGCATGTAGGTGTAAATGTAGCTGCTGATGGTTTTGTCAATTCTGCTCTCACAGGTGCAAACGGTGGATTGATAGTGGCAGTAGGAGATGATCCCTCAATGCACTCATCTCAATGTGAACAAGATTCAAGATTTTATGCAAAATTTTCTTTATTACCACTTTTAGAGCCTTCAAACCAACAAGAAGCTTATGATATGGCATTTTATGGTTTTGAGTTATCAGAGAAATTTGAATTACCGGTGATGGTCAGATTTCCCACTCGTTTAGCTCATTCACGAGCTGGCATAGAGAGAAGGGAAAAAAGATTGGAGTTTAACAAAATATCTTTACCTGAAGATAAGACTAGATTTGTGCTTTTACCGCTTATAGCAAGGAAAAGATACAAACTCTTATTAGAAAAACAAGAAGCATTAGTCGAAGTTTCAGAAAACAGCCCTTACAATGTATATACTGATGGTAAAGATAAGTCAATGGGTATTATAGCTTGTGGTTTGACCTACAATTATCTGATGGAAAATTATCCTGATGGCTGTCCATACCCTGTTTTAAAAATCAGCCAGTATCCTTTACCTAAAAAGCACATTCAAAAAATGTTTTCTGAATGTGAATCTGTTCTTGTTCTTGAAGAAGGGCAACCCTTAGTAGAAGAGCAACTCAGAGGATTTTTGGATAATGGAAAATTAATCAAAGGTCGTATGGATGGGACATTACCAAGAGATGGAGAATTAAATCCTGACCATGTAGGGAAAGCACTTGGATTAAAAATCGAAGAAGGTATGAATATCCCTAACAGTATAGTTCCTCGTCCACCAGCATTTTGTTTAGGATGTCCTCATAGCGATTCTTTCAATGCATTAAAAGTCATCATCGAAAAATATGGAAAGGGTCATGTTTTTTCAGATATTGGTTGTTATACAATGGGAGTTTTACCACCTTATAATGCCATAGATACTTGTGTTTGTATGGGTGCGGCTATAACTCTTGCCAAAGGAGCAGCTGATGCAGGTCTATTCCCGTCAATTGCAGTAATTGGCGATTCGACATTTAGCCATTCAGGTATGACAGGATTACTTGATTGTGTAAACGAAAACACGAATATGGTCATCATCATATTAGACAATGAAACTACAGCAATGACGGGCGGACAAAATTCGTCAGGATTAGGCAAATTGGAAGCTATCTGCGAAAGTATGGGGGTTAATCCTGAGCATATCCGCGTTTGCACACCTCTAAAAAAGAATCATGATGAATTAGTAAAAATCTATAAAGAAGAAATAGATTATCAAGGAATATCGGTCATCATTCCGCGTCGCGAATGTGTGCAAACGATGACCAGACGAAACAAAAATTTACTAAATACAAAAAGTAGTGAAGGAAACACTACTGCCGAAACTGGGGGCAAATAATGAAACTTGACATAATACTATCAGGTGTTGGAGGGCAAGGCATCCTCTCGATTTCGACAATCATAGGAGCAGCAGCTGTAAAAAAAGGTTTATTTCTAAAACAAGCAGAAGTGCATGGAATGAGCCAAAGAGGTGGCGAAGTTCAATCACATCTTAGAATCTCTGATAAACCCATTTATGCCGATTTAATCCCTAAGGGTAAGGCAAATTTGATAATCTCTGTCGAACCTATGGAAAGCCTTAGGTATCTACCATTTCTTCGCAAAGATGGTTGGCTCATCACAAACACAAAACCTTTTGTAAATATCTCAAATTATCCCCCTATTGAAGAAATTCTCAATGATGTCAAAAAAGTTCCTCAACATATCATCATAGAAGCTGATAAAATTGCCAAAGAAATGGGTTCAGCTCAAGTGATGAATATAGTCATGCTGGGAGCTGCCTCTGAATTTATGACCATTGAAATAGAGGACTTAAAAGATGCCATCAAAAAGGTATTCGGCTCAAAAGGTGATAAAGTCGTAGAAATGAACTTATTAGCCTTTGAAAAAGGAAAAGAATATTCTCTTGAGCATAAAAAATAATTTTAAGGCGCTATAAAGTTCCAGAAATTTCTAGTCTTACCCTATTTTTTAGTGAATATTGAAGAAACGAGCTTTTTTAGGTCGTGGCATTCTATGTTTTTTTTACTAGGTGTTGATTGAAAATAAAATTCTGGAACTTTATGTGCTAAAATGAGAGCTGTGCGCTTGTAACATGTAAATCCCTAACTCGCTGTTTTTTAGGTCGTTTTTTTTGTATCGCAATGAATATCAATGCGTTCATAAATATAAAAACGGGATATGATAGGGAAGCTATTGAAGCATGTAACACATTGTAATTAAATATGTTATCCAAACAGACTGCTTAAAAATTGCGGAGTCAGGAGTTAATAATAAGTCTGATATTTCCGAGTGGGCTAACTTGTTATAAAATATATAATTATCTAAAAATAGTTCTTGACAAAAAGTCTCCTTATAATAATGTGGTATTGAAAGATAAAGGATTTAAAACAAGATATTGGCTTCAACCCATCTATGTCAAGCAAGTATGAGTGCAGTCCGAGAAGTATAATTTTATCAAATCATACCTTACGCACACCTAAGGTGTGGGACATTTAATAGAACTATATCTCCTTTCGTCCCACCCTTTCAGGGTGGGATTTAGTGTTTCATTTTTTTCTACTAAGCGTCCCATCTCTTCGAGATATGTAAGGAATATTAATAATTAATTTAAAATCGACTTTTCGGACTGCGGTCAAGTATGTGTTCCACATACAATTCAAAACATAAGATCAACTATTTATTTTAATCATTTAACCAGAATAAATCGTTTGTTACTATGTTTGTTCCAGCATCTGCATTTCTCCACCTATTGGGAGATCCCCCTGCAAACGCAGTTCTGCCTGTCACGGCTGTGTTATTTGTGATAGAGCCACTTACTTTGGTAAACAGATTAATATTGCTCGTATATACTCCACCACCTTCAGTTGCTGAATTACCAGTGATAGAGCCTCCATTTTGAGTAAATGAACTACTATTTCCACTGATATAAACTCCACCACCATTGACATTGGCAGTATTACCTGTTATTGAGCCTCCATTTTGAACAAAGGTACCTGAAACATTTATACCACCACCATTTACTCCGCTAGTGTTATTTATGATAGTACCACCATTAAAAACAAAAGTACCACTTTGAATATGAATTCCACCCCCTGAAGTTCTATAACTAACCGAATTTCCAGAAATGATGCCATTGTTCATTGTAAAACTACCATTTTCTCTGATATGTATCCCACCACTACCAGCAATATGTGAAAACGAGTGTGTTACACCATATGCACTATTATCAGATACTTCTCCATTATTCATAATGAAAGAACCACCTACATATACACCTCCAGATGCATAGACAATAAAATTTCCATTTCCTGTACTATTACCAGAAATAAGTCCACCTTCCATTATCAATGTTGAACCTGAACTTATATGAACTCCAGCTCCAGTAAGGTGATTTTCAGTTACCGTGCCACCTCCTCTATATAATACATTATTTGATATAATTGCATTATGATGCATTGTCATTGTACCACCGTCTCCAACCCATACACCTGCACCACCGCTAATGGAATTACTATTCCCAGTCACCATACCACCTTCCATAATCATATTTCCGTTGCTAATCCAAACTCCTCTGCGAGCATTGCCTTGTATCACCGAACCATCTTGCATTATTAGAGTCCCACCAGCTAAAACATTTACTACAGCTGTTTCAGTATTTGATGAATGTCCATTCAAGGTGATATTTCTGAGGACAATGGTTTGCCTAAGTCCTATACCCAGAATTTGAGTAGTAGTCAGTAGAGAAAGCGAACCACCACCTTGAATAGTGACCTGAATATTGATAGGTAATCCAAAAGTAGCACCATCTGTCACATTCACAGCCACATCGCTGGTCACATTGATAGTATGAATTCTATTGTTCCCACCATTTCTTATGCCGTCTATAGCTGCTACCCATGATGCGACATCAGTGACCTGATAAGTATTTCCCATACTGGAAACAGCTACAGTCGCAGTATCGGACAAACTTTGATCAATAGCTGATGTTACAGTAACCATTAGAGTAGCGGCATTTTCATTGCTTGCCACTGTCAAAAGCCCATTTGTGTTGATAGAAGTTTGATTTGATGAATTACCAGAAACAGACCAAGTAGCACTTTGAGATGGATTGTTGCTACCATTTACTGTATGAGTAAATTGTTGCGTGCCACCAGTGACTACATTTACTGTTTTGGGACTGATGACTATGCTAGTGTAAATAGCTCCAGATACATTAACTGTCGCAGTTCCTGATTTCGTATCATCAAGCGTCGATGTGGCTCGAATAGTGATACTATTTGCAGGTTCACCAGCTGAAACAGTCAAAAGACCATTGGCACTGATACTTGTGCCTGCATTGCCACCTATTACCGACCATGTCACGCCTTGCGAAGGACTATTTGACCCATTTACGGTCGCAGTAAATTGCTGTGTCTCGCCTCTTGCGACATTCACTTGGCTGGGACTGACAGTTACACTATCAACAGTAGGTTCTGGTTTTAGAACCTCACAAGCCATAAATAACATAGCATATAATGCTATGCTTAAAATAATTAGAGTTTTTGTTTTCATAATTACCTCTTTATTTTTTATTTTTTTTGTATTTTATTTTCTCAAAGCCCCCATATTTATGAGTCCTCTCCGAAAAGTATATTTTTATAAAATCATACCTTACGCACACCGAAGTGTCGGTTCAAGAGATATGAGGCTTTGCCGAATGGCTCGCAGAATTACCTCATGAGAAAAACATGCAACCAACTACATCCACCCCGAAGGGGTGGAACTCTATAATAATTAATTAAAAACCGACTTTTCGGAGTGGACTCCGAAAGGGTGGGACTTTGACGAGACCCACCCTTTCAAGGTGGGGAGACTTCATTAAAATCCAATTCCGACACTAATTGAGTTTGCAATTTCACCATTTTCTAGTAAAGTAGCTCTGTATCGAATATAAAATCCATGAGTAAGTGTAACATCAATACCATAAACACCCTGAAATCTATCGGTATGATAGTTTGAATTGAATGCTCCAAATTCATACATAACACCCAAGCATAACTTCCCCATTTCACCCCAAGGGATAACAGTTCCTAATGTAGGTGCAAAACTAGTAAAATAAACCTGTTCATTTTGATGAGATTCTCCGGATTGAGTTTCAAGATCAATAAGATTCTTATATCCCCATCTTCCTTCAATACCAGTGTATAAATGTGGAAACAAAGGTATGAATATTCCCCCCTCAAAACCCCATATCCAATATCCTTTTTCACCCACCTCAGGTATTTCAACTTCAAATTTAGGGGATCCAAACATAAACATAGTTCCCAGCATAAAATATCTTCTGACCCTTTGTTTAACATTGAATTCATCTTGTCGTTGACGGCGAATTCGTCTGATTTCTTCATCTCTTTGTTGAACTATTCGTCTGACTTCATTATGATCAGTCTCTTGAAAATAACTCCAGCCTCCTGAGCTTTCTCTATTGTAGGTTCCACCTCTTCGCTGATTATTTCTATATGCCTCAATAAAAGCTATACTACGAATCTCGTTTCTTGTTCCACCTTCTACTCGGACTTGGACAGTTCGAGAGAAAGCACTATTAACGATTAAAACATTTGACCCTATAGAAATAGTTCTAGGTAAACTATTAAAAAAGGCATTATCCCCAATATGAGTCACTGTGGTTGGTATAGCGAGGTTTACTATAGAATTACCTGAGAAAACACTATTCTCTATTCTCACAATCCCATTCCCGAAATTGACTGAACTGAGATTGTTATTGGCAAAGGCATTATCTCCTATATGTGTTACACTATTGGGTATTGTGATGGTTGTTAAAGAATTTCCAGCAAAAGCACTATTTCCAATCGATGTCACAGTAGACGGTATTGTAAAACTACCTATCTGTCTGTTTTGAAAAGCCTCATTTGCTATCGATGTAATATAATTGGTTTCTCCCCAGAGTTCTGCTGGGAGACTTGGTACATTTAAAACATGTCCAGGCTGATCCCTTTGAACTTGACTCGTGAAACCTAGTAAAACTCTATTTTCTATCCTATATATGTTACCGACTGCTACAGATTCATCAAATCTGATTCTAGGCAAGTGTATTATTGGAAATCTAGCAGTCTCAGGATTTGCTCCGTTTACAGATGTTATTCTAATAGACAAATTGTCTGTGATATCTCTTGAATTTACATTTTGAAAATTCAATCTTCTTTGTAGTTCTACATCAAATCTTGTTACTATTCTATTGTTGTTATTTCTTTCGATTCTGATAGTTCTGGTTTCATTAAAATTGGTTCTACCAATAACTCTATTTTGTTGATTTTGTAATTCAATGTTTATATTAAAAACATGGTCCCATCTACGATTAAAGGGATTATTATTTGTCATACCTGTATTGGGCCATGCTGTTAGTCCCCAGGTATTAGCTCTACCAGTAGCATGTAAACCATCATAGTATGATTGAGTAAATCTTTCCAAGGCTCGCATCGTAGAGTGTATAAAATCACCATTTGTTCGCAGATTGATAGGAAAGCTGATGTCCACAGTTTCTCTTTGATAATTTACATTTCCTTGCTGTAAATCAGGAGTATAAAAGAAGGTATATGGAGGATCAGCACTGCTCAACATTCCATAAACTACTTGCTCGACTTCTGAAAGGGTATTAACCCATTCGGTTCTCCAAGCTATATCATTTCTGACATCAGCACCAATATTTCCAGTTCTTATATTCAGATTTAGAGTCACAGATCTATTAACAGCTTCTAACAAAGTAGGGTCAAATTCTTCAGCAAGAAAATAATAACTCAATGCTGCTACTTCTGTCCCATGTCTTTGAGCAGTAACACCATGTGCGAGATTGACTTGGGCGACTATTTGATTTCTTGTAGCAGTAGCATCAAGCTCTCTGGTGGCGGCTTGGGTTAACTGAACTCCCATCTGTCTCAGTAAATCCTGAGCTGCTCTTTGGATAGCGATATGATTGTCGAGCTGCTCTACAGTGATACTGCTAGAGTGAGAGGCTATTTGTCGAGTTTCACGAACTACATTGAGCTGTAGCGTATAGCCTGCTGAAGTTCTGATGATACTACCTGTAACCCAAGTATCTGGAGGTGTAATTTGACCAATTCTGATGTTGCTCAGATTGTCCTCATAAATATGATCGAGGCTTTCAGCAAATATCTCTTCGAGGGTCTGTCTGTTTACGACACTGATAGCGGAATAGCGGGTGATATTGCTACTCAGGACGCTCTGTATCAATGCTGGCAGATGCTCTTGGTCTCTTGGAAGTCCAGTAGGTCTGGGTTCGAGGACACCGAGCCTAGTGCTGCTACCACCATCACCTGTCCAAAATTGCGATTGTTGAGCAGATAGCAAGATAGGTATGAAAAGCATTAGGGTGCAAATCATACATTGAAAAATCTTGTTTTTCATATTTTTGTCTCCTTTATTTAGATATTTATATATTTCATTACACACATCGAAGATGAGTGACTTTTATAGAAAGGGATTCCACCAACGCTCCCCTCCTCACCTCACACACCGCCTGCGGTGTGTGAGGTGAGGAGGGGGAGAAAGTGCTTGTGGTGTCATTTTTTCTATAAAGAGTCACATCTCTTTCAGGATGTGCAAGGTATGATATATTTGATTTGATATTTCGGAACGCAAAATTGCGTTCCCTACAGAATTTTACATCCCTTTCAGGATGTGCAAGGTATGATATATTTGATTTGATATTTCGGAACGCAAACTTGCGTTCCCTACAGAATTTTACATCTCCTTCGGGATGTGCAAGGTATGATATATTTGATTTGATATTTCGGAACGCAAACTTGCGTTCCCTACAGATATCTCTGTGTGCTCTGTGACTTCTCTTAAAATTCTCTGTGTTAAAGAAATCTCTCACATTCCCTCCAAAAATGCCTCAAAGCTCTCAGCAAATCCTGTCGTCCCTATCGACCTTTCTACTATTTGGATAGCTCTGTTTCTTGCTTCAGATACATTAAGATGTCCTTCTCTGCCATTTTCGGAGCTGGAAAAAAGCTCTACACCTATTGAATTTCTCAATGAGTAGTTCAGAACATATCGCACATATTGAAATCTTGAGCTTGCTGATTCTATATTTTCTAAGACAAAAGATACATAAAGAGTATATTGACCCACAGCACTGTCACTTGTCCGAAACCCTCTGGAATTGAGACTTTCGGTAAAGGCTCTCTGTATCCTATCATTTTCATCACCAGAGACATTGACAGTAATCACAATCTCTCGTAGAGAATTTTGGGAAAGTGTTCTGATTGACTCAGCATTTCTATAAGAGGGAGTTCTGCCAATAAAAGCGGGATTGAGGACACTGAGTATACTCTGAAAATTGTCTGTAACGACTGCAAAACTATGTGCCAGATTGAGCATCTGGACAGCCTCAAAGGTTCTTTGATTTTGCTGTGCCTCTTTTATCAATTCATCAATGATGGTTTCATTTTCTCTGATCATAATAGAATAGCGTGCAGAACCCTCTATTCTGTTCATTCTCGCTATGGCATAAACTCTACCATCGCGTGGATTTGTCCATGTCTCAACAATGAGTCCTATTATGCCTTCAACAGCTGAAACGATTTCTACCCATTGACCGAACTCTGCTCTTTCGGTAAACTCAATAATGCTCCTATCACCTGTATGGGATATTTGCTCTACTAAATGCTGATTGGTGGTGGTAATGGTGTTTAAATCGAGCCGGAATACTTGTCCTATGCCTGTGATTGCTCTGTTTCGGACTGATTCTTCATGGTTTCCTTGCTCGACTACAGTGAGCCACTCGGTTTCAGGATATGCTCTTGCTGGATTTGTAACCCATAAAGGTGCTGTTTGGTGATTGGTTGTATTTGGTGTGCTGACGCAAGAAATAAGAAGAAATAGGAAAGATATTAATAATAACTGCGAAAAATGTTTTCGATGTGAAGAAGGTAATGTGCCGAAAAGCCTTATTTTATGCGGGCATTCGGGGGGGGGGGGGGGAAATTAACGGTTTTAAAGGGAAAAACAGGGGCCCCAGAAAGAAAAAAAAAAAAAAAAAAAAAAAATTAAACTTTTTTTTTAAAATATTTC
>WRLO01000031.1 GCA_009777575.1 Candidatus Cloacimonadota bacterium | reverse complement strand
TTACTATATTCCGGATGGTATGTGATATTATCGTTATGATATAATTTCACTATTTCTTTTTGCTTTTCTTCTGAGAAATTTGGGAATGGTATTTGTAAAAAATGCCCCATTTTTAACTCTTTCATTTTTGAACCTAGTGAAAGTTTTGAACAATACTCTCTAATAAGTTGCGTATTTAAAAAACATGAAATGAAAATAAGTTTTTCTTTTTCATAATTAAATACTTTATACATGCCCTGATTATGATGCCCTTTTCCATAATCATTAAAATTGTAAAATATAGACTTCCCACAATCTATCCCTTGTCCTCTATTAACTAATAGCAGACAATTTTCATTAATGTTATTATTTCCTTTCAAATTTATGCCTTCATCTATAAGTATTAATCCGTTGTCAGAGCAATGTGTGGGTGTTATCCATCTATATTTCAAATTATCAATGTCTCCAATGAATCTTGTGTTAGGTGTGTTTCCGCTTTTCAAATGATTTTTATCTAAAAAGAAACAGCCACCCCTATAATTTTTAATCAAAAAATCTATTTCCTTAAATTGCTCAGCGTAAGTCCCCGTGTCTAAACGAGATGAATTTTCTATTTCATTTATTGTAGGAAAGTCAAATTTGAAATTTATTGCTTTTTGGTTTTGTCGTAATTCATTATCGATAGCATTAAGGATATTTTTATGTCTGAACTTAATAATCTTTTCTTTGTTTACTATCGCTTGCGTAAGCATTTCAACATATTTTATTGTTTCCGTTGTATTTTTATTAGGAATTGGGATTTTACAATCCAAAAACATTGTTTTTGCGTGTCTGATTGTTGCACCTTTAGGAACCATAAAATCTAATTGTTCTCTAAATAATCGATGTTTTATGAAAGCAAGTAAGTAATATCTATGTTTATTTACAGGTAATTTGTAAATTGCACCTGATGTCATAAAGTTGGGATAATCTTTTTCTAAAATGACAATTTCTCCAATGTTGCTATCTTTCGAAATCAGCAAATCACCCTCTTGTAAATTCTGTTTTACAAACACATTCGGCATTATAGGCAATGCTGATTCGGGCGTAATCTCTGGCAAAAAAGAATATGATTGAAATGCCTTGGTTCTTAAAAAATAAAACGGTGATTTACTGATATAATTAAGACTGCCAACCTCCACGCCCAGATCACTTCTTTTTAATGGAAGAGACAAGAAATCACCAACAAGCTTATAGTTTTTGTTAGGCATAATCAAGTCCACATATTGTGAGGCGGACAATGTGTATCCATTTTCCTCAATACTATCTATTGAGATTGATTCAGGGATTCGTATATAACATCTTTTCATTGTTATTTCTTTTTTATGAATAAATCTTGAAGTGTGTTTTCTTGCCCTTTACACCAGTTTTTGAAGTTTTGTATTGTACTTGTAAAATCTTCGTCTATGGCAACACATCCTTCTTCGTCTATGACAGCTTCAAAATTTTCATAATTATTTTTGTAAATAGGAGAGAAGAATTTTACACGCTTATTTGTTTTTACTTCGTAGCCAATTTTGTCAATAGCTTTGAAAAATACCTGATAATTTTGTTCTTTAAGTTTAAGCAATTCTTTTTCACTTGGTTTGTATGCAACAATAATCGAAGTATTTACCCCAGTTTCCCCAAAAACATTTGCTGGCAGGTCAAAAATAGCAACAATCCGCATCTTTTCTATGAGCCATTTTCTTGCTTGTTTATGAGTGTCTATAGAAGCAATTGAATTTGATAACACAATTCCCATTCTTCCATTTTCTTTCAAAATCCTGTATGCATTTTCTAGAAAAACCACACCTAAATCTATTTTGTTTCTTCTGTACAAATCCCACAATTCGTAACATTCAATCAATTCTTTTGCTTTAGAATCTTTCGGCTCAAAAGCTCTGTCCTCTCCAAATGGGGGATTTGTTAATACAACATCAAATTTTTTTAGTTTGGTTTGAGTTTTCCAATTATCCCAATTCCCACTTTTATGTAGTTTTGAATTTAATTCTACCAAACCATCTCTATCGTCAAATTTCCAAATTATGGACCCCAAATCTGGTTTGTATTGTAGTTTTGCGTTTCCGTCCCCATTCAAAAGCATATTAAGTTGGGCTAGCATAACCATTTGTTCATCGTTGTCTAACCCATATATATTACCGTCATCTAATTTAGAGTCTGAATTAACATAAGAAACTGATAGAAAATCGGCGATGCCTGATGTAGGGTCAATTATTTTTTCAGAGCTTCTCGGATTAACAATTTGCACTAAAAAATCAATAATTGGAATTGGAGTTAGAAACTGTCCTTTTTCTGCTTTTGAAAATTCGCTTGCAAATCTGTGAAACACAATTTGGTATAAATCTGTTTTGTGTGATTTTACAAAACTATAATCTTGAAACTGTTCAACAACTTCTGCAATTATTTTTATATGTTCTTCTTTTTCCCAAACAATAGTCTCTCTGTCATCTCGTTTAATATAAACTGATAAACTTGAGATGCTTCATTGTAAAGAGTTTTAATCCTTTCAATAAACGTTTGTATTGTTTCATCTGATAAATCTGTATAGTCTCTTTCTTTAGCTGTAACAAAAAATAATAAATCGAGTTTTTCTTTTTCTTCATAAGATTTATAGAAATCCAAATAGTTTTTCATCTTCTTGGCACTTCGTTTTTCGTCGAAGATTTTTAATGCTATAATCTGAATCAGTATTTCGTAACCACGTTGGTTTTTTAAGCTCACTTTATCCATTGTGCGTAAAATAGCAGAAATGCCGTCAGTGAGCTGTGTACTATACACACCGCTGATTATCTCCAAATCATCAATAGTCCTTTTACTTCGGTCTATTTTTGGGTGATAAATCTTTTTACATAATTGGTCATAAGTTGGTAATGTGCTGTAAGAATCTGTTAAATGGAGCTGTAAATCCTTGGTTTGGCTTTCTTCTCTTTTAGTGTTATATCCTTCATTTAATCGCAAAAACTTTCCTTCTTGCTTTTTAAAAAGGTATAATCTTTCTGTGTCATATAAAATGGCAAGGCAAAAATCATTTTCGGATTCTTTTAGAGCAGGCTTTAATTGCTGATTCCAGACAATTTCGATGTCTTTGCTGTTTTCTTTTTTTATTTCTATTACTGCAATGATATGCTTTCTAAGCCAATCAAGAGCTTTTTGACTTTTGTTTATATGGAATTCTTTGTAATACTCAAACCATTCTATATCGTCAAAAATAGCTCCGTCAAATTTTATTGGCGCAGAACTTTTATTCCCTTTTGGGAAATATATCTCTGTGCCGATATAATCTTTTGAATACATGCCCGAAAAAACTAGTGCATAAAAAAACTGCCATTTATAATATTGTTCATTTTTCTTCCCATTATCTTTTCGAATAACACTTTGTTTGTTATATACTAGGTGCTCTGGTAAAAAGTTAAGAAACTCTGATACCGTGTTGTATTTAGTATCGAACTCAAGCTTGGTTTGTGTAAAAGACTTATTCATTTTTATATCCCTTATCCATCAACTTAAGCCTTGCTTTACCTCAAATGATACATCAGTCAAAACTTGTTTTTTCCCATAACCCGTAGTAATATGTTCCGCTTTTAGCATACAAGTCCTTGTTCCATTTGTAAGATATAGTCACTCGTTTCTTTAATATAATTAGGGTTATGTTCTATCTGTAAAATAGTCTTCCCTTCTTGTTTCAGTTGTTTGATAAGTTGAATAATCTTAATCTGATTATCTTTGTCAATTCCAGCAACTGGCTCATCGATCAGAAACAGTTTGGCATTGTTGGCTATACAGCAACCTATAGTCAGCAGTTTTTGTTGTCCATAAGATATTTCCCCTGCCAATTCGTTCCGTTTTTCTGCTAAGGACACAATTTCTAAAATCTCATCCACTCTTTTTGTTTGTTCCTTATTAGTATAGGAAAACCATTTTTTCTCCAAAGCTAACAAAATATTTTCATAAACTGTCATTTGGGTAGCGAGCCGTAAATCTTGAAATGTTCTACCAATACCCATTTTATTTACACGAAAAGGCAAGAAGCTATTTATCTTGTTTTCTTTGAATTTTACATTTCCTTCGTCAGGTTTTAAAAAACCTGAAATTATATTGATGAGAGTTGTTTTACCTGAACCATTACCTCCTTTAAGCGTATAGACGCACCCCTTCTGTAAACGAAGATTCACTCCGTTCAGAACTCTAACATCCCCAAAGGACTTATGCACGTTCATCAATTCCAGCATCAACAGCCTCCAATCAATCTAAATATAATAAACTTGACTCTGTAGTTTTTATTTCATAAAATTTTCAAATATCAATCATTTTCAACAAATCACAATACAAGTCATTAGGTTAAAACCTATCAATTGAACAAGAATATAAATTAAAGGATTTTTGTCAAGTAGTTTTTTGTTTTCCACAAAAAAAAATATCAGAAAAAATCTCAAACTTTTATTCGTATTTTCTCAAACTACTTAGCATTCTTTAGTAATAAATCTAAATTTATTTTTTATATCGGTAAAAACTCATTTTTTCCTAATTTCCAATTCCAGCGGTTACATTTTTGTCATACCGAACGAAAACATTGTCATTCTGAATGAAATGAAGAATCTAAAAAGACCTTTCACTTCGTTCAAGGTGACAGGGGGAGGGTTCAAGGTGACAGAGGGAGGATTCAGGGTGACAGGAGGGAGATAAATTATAAATTATAAATGTTTTACGAACACAGATTAAGTAGATTTTCACTAGTATATTGGAAATTATTGACGAACCTCCGCTACCTGAGGGGCGAATCATCCAACGGTAACTTCAAAAAACTAAATCTATTTCAACAAAAGCATTCTTCTAGTCTGTGTGAAATCATTTGTGTTCATCCTATAAAAATAAACTCCGCTACCTAACTCACGACCTGTTTCATCGAGTCCGTTCCAAACTACATTATGTTCACCTCTATCCTTATATTCATCCAGAAGTCTTCGCACTCTTTGCCCTCGAATATTATATACATCGATGACTACTTCTCCTGCTTCTAATAAACTAAATCTGATGTTTGTTTCAGGATTAAATGGATTGGGATAGTTTCCAAGCAATTCAGAACGAGTTATCGTTATATCTGTAGGGTCATACTCAGATACAGTATAGTCTATGTCATACACATAAACACCTGACCATTTTCGGATGATCAGTATATTCTTTTCTGGAAAAACAAACATACCTGTAACTACTGCATGTTCATCAAACTCCCAAATCTGTCTTGGGAATCCTTCGTCTATTTGATAAAGCCTTGATAATGATCGATATAAACCATTTTCTCCCATAAAGCCATTATGAAAAACAATCGCTGAAATGTCAGAATCATTGTTTTTATAATATGTATTATCAAAATTATAAAATTCATCATCATGGCGAAAAAAACTTATTTGGATGCCATTTGTACCATGGAAAACACCAAGTGTATTATCTGCAATAATATACAACTCTCCAATGTTGCTTTGTAAAATAGGTCTGGTATATAAAACATTTAGAGGACTTCTCTTATCGCGAATCTCGGTATTATTCATTGTAGATACTACAAAATAATCATCAGGTTCATATTTAGTAATACTACTGATAACACCGTTAATTACACCAATGAAACTTAGGTCATTGTCAAAATATTGATATATATGATGTCTATGATAATTTGATTCTTGAAAATAGATAAAATCGCTGATGATCTTCATATAGGCACTACTGAAAGGTAGCTGCATCCTAAATACTCTCTCGAATATATCTAAATCGTAGACATCAAAATATGTTTGTGATTGATTCAGTCCTGATAATACAAATATTTGATTATCCACTATTTCAAAATCATTGACAGTATATTCTCCGGGTTTAAAGCCATGATTCATGACTATTTGACCATTGTTCTCATCTAACACTGAAAATATAACCAGTTCACTAGAAAATCTAGAGTTTTCTATACCTATAGTATAGTCCTTGTTATATACCCAATCATGAGAAAAAGTCCCATATCGATATATTCGTTGAAAATTGTTTTTCAAGTCATAAACACCGAGATTGGCTCCCTCATTGACATACAATAAATCATTTTGAATATACATTGAACCAAATTGTATAAAATTTATGGGAAAAGACTTTTCGAAAACTAATAAAGGGCTTTCAGAATCTGATATGTCAAATATTTGCATTCCTATACTATGATTTGCTATTAAATATTGATCATAGTATAACGAATAACTATATTGTGGTTCTGAAGTATAAGGATCAGTATGATCATAAGATAACAATGTTGAGATATTATCTATATCACTGATATCCAAAATGCTCATAAATCCATTACCCATGATATACAAAATATCATCTATCATATACATATCGTTTACCATTTTTAGATTATATATTCCTAAAAAATAATCAATGACAAATATACCAAAAGGATTTTGTGAGTCTGCAAGCGAATAGTCATAAAATCTGATATAAATATCCGGTCTGCCTTCATGATTAGGTCCAAAGTATGGGATCATAAACATTGATTTATGGATGAAAAAGGAATAAAATCCTACCCATGGAGACTCAAATTGGATGGTTCGCTTATTGAATCTCAGTGTCCTTGATCGCATGTCAGAGAAATAAATAATATCTCCCATAATCTGTGGTGACAATAAGTACGATGAGGGGACTGGTATTTCGATGGTATGTAGATGATTCATTGGTGAGGCAGTTATATCAAAAATCAACATATAGTTGCTTTGATTTATATAGTAAAATGTATATAGTCTGTCTTCATCTATGAAAGAACGAGACATATTCCGACCTGTCTTGAAATCATAAATATATTCTAAACTGCCATCTTCCAATATAAGATATTCGACGATTTTACTCAAAGAGCCTGCAAATAATCTATTTTCATAGCGAATTATACTTCCAAAATAATTATCGGTTTCTATCATTTTGCTTAGAGTCACTGATGTTATTTTGTCTATTTTTGTTGCGGTGAGAAAGGCTACTAAAATGATAAGAAAAATTATCGTTATTATTGTTTTTTTCATTGTTTACTCCTTAAATAATTTTTTTTTGAAAATCAAAAGACTTTCGAGTGCCATTATTTTTTATCCAGCTATATTGTCAATCATTATTTTTTTTCAAATTCTCTTAATTTTTCTATATGAAACAAATCTAATTTATTCTTTCTATCAGTAAAAACTCATTTTTTCCTAATTTCCAATTCCAGCGGTTACTTTTTGTCATTCTGAACGCAAACATTGTCATTCTGAACGCAGCGAAGAATCTTAAGACCTTTCACTGCGTTCAAGGTGACAAAGAGGATAGTGACACAGAGATTGCTTCGTGAGTGTAGCAAGAAGAGACCTCGCAAAGACGGAGGAGGGTTCAAGGTGACAAGGGGATAGTGACACAGAGATTGCTTCGTGAGTGTAGCAAGAAGAGACCTCGCAAAGACGGATGAGGGTTCAAGGTGACAGGGGGATAGTGACACAGAGATTGCTTCGTGAGTGTAGCAAGAAGAGACCTCGCAAAGACGGGTGAGGGTTCAAGGTGACAAGGGGATAGAGACACAGAGATTGCTTCGTGAGTGTAGCAAGAAGAGACCTCGCAAAGACAGATGAGGGTTCAAGGTGACAGGGGGATAGTGACACAGAGATTGCTTCGTGAGTGTAGCAAGAAGAGACCTCGCAAAGACGGAGGAGGGTTCAAGGAGACAAAGTGATGGTTCAAGGTGACAGGAGGATGGTTCAAGGTGACAATGCTGATGACAGGATGGCAATCGTTTTTTCTTACAGAGGTTATGATTGCGTATTCACTATATAATCCAATCAAGGCGGCAGGAATATTTCTCTAAATTTCCTAATTTACTTTTTCTGGTGTTTTTTTGTTACTAAATCTGATTTATGTAGTTATTCATAATGAGAATAATTTTAAATTATAAATTATAAATTATAAATTACAAATTACAAATTATAAATTATAAATTATATATTATAAATTATAAATTATAAATTTTAAAATATTTTGTCAGAATAAAGAAAAATAATATGAAAAATGATTTTACATTTCACATCAAAACTATATTAATAGTCAATATTATCCTTACTTCAGGGATATTATTGAGTAAGAGTCTCACAAATTCGCTTATAGCTTATTTAATGGGTTTGATTGCTTTGGTTTTGTTTTATGGAATTAAAAAACTCTGTAAATATCTAAAATTTATTAATAGATTTAAAACCTTATTTATAACCTTAATTCTATTTCAATTGCTCCTCAGGCGACAAGGTGAAGTTTATTTTGAATGGCCTTTAATAAAAATCACAGATATAGGTTTTTATTATGCCTTCAACAGTTTATTACGGTATCTTGTAATTTTGCTCAGTGCTACAATGTTGAGCAGTGCTTCGCCATATCAGATGATAAAAGCCTTGCGAACCTGGAAATTACCAGAAATGATTATTATTGTAGTTTCTTTCACTATTCAATTTTTAAGACAGTTGCAAGTTGACTTCAAAATATTAAAGCAAAATCTTGAAAAGAGAAACATTACTTTCAAAGGAAAATCTCTCAAAAAACGATTTGAACTTGTAGGAAAAATGATTATTCCAGTTATTGGCAGTCTTTTCTCTGATATAAAATACAAAGTTATAGCTATGGAACTGAACGGTTATGGCGTAAATAAAAGAATCAAACCCTTTAAATATCAAAAATGTTGTGTAAAAGATTATGTTTTTATTTGTATATATTTAGGAGCGACAATATATGTCTTTTTTTAGTTGAAAAGGATATCAGAAATAATTGTTGACAAAATTAGTGATTTTTTTAAAGTGTCACCCAGATAATAAAAATGTCAATTTAAAGTAACATAAAAATACTCAAATCATTAATTTATGCAGGAGTGGTGAAATTGGCAGACACGCTAGATTCAGGTTCTAGTGAGCATTAGCTCATAGGGGTTCAAGTCCCCTCTTCTGCACCATTTTTAAAACTTACCTACCTCAAAAAATTTCTTTACTATAGGATGTTCACAATTTATTACCCCTGTTAAATCACCTTGATAAACAAGCTCTCCTTTATCAAAAAAAACAATTCTATCAGCTATGCGATAAATACTTGCCAGTTCATGAGTTACTATTACTAAAGAGATATTTAATTGTTTTTTGAGATTCAAGATAAGTTCATCAAGATTTGAACTTGTTATAGGGTCAAGACCTGCAGAAGGTTCATCGAAAAATAAAATCTCTGGATCAAGAGCTATTGCTCTGGCGAGAGCAGCTCTTTTTTTCATACCTCCAGACAATTCTGAAGGTAGTAAATTTATTGCATGAGATAAGCCTACTAATTCAAGTTTCTTTTTTATAATCTTTTCTCTAATACTGAAGGGGAGATTGGTGTGCTGTTCTAAGGGTATAGAAATGTTTTCAAAGATACTTATTGAGTTTAATAAAGCTCCGTTTTGAAAGAGCATTCCTACTCTTTTCAGGATTTCATTGAAGTCTTGCTCTTCCATATTAACTATTTCATTTCCAAAAATCTTGACAGAACCAGAAAAAGGCTCTATCAAACGAATTATGTTTTTCATAAAGGTCGTCTTTCCACCACCGCTTGCCCCTAATATAACGGTAACTTCACCTGAATAAATATCAAGAGAGATATTATTTAATATAGTTTTATCTCCATATTTTGCGGTCAGATTACTGACTTCTATGATTGGGATTTTGTCAATATTATTCTGTTTCATGTCTAAACTAAGTATAAAAAGCTGAAAAGTGCATCCATAATTATTACACCAAATATCGATGCTACAACTGATTGAGTAGTTGCCTTGCCTACGCCTTCAGCGCCACCTTGCACTATAAATCCGTAGTGACTCCCTATTATAACAATTTGCCATGCAAAAACGGTGCTTTTTATAAGAGTTATAACAAAAGTTTTCATAGAAACTGCGCTTATGCAGGCATTAATAAAAGAAATTGGAGTTAATCCTAAATACATAACTGCTACCAACAACCCTCCCAAAATACCTACAATGATAGAAAAAACAACCAAAATTGACATACAAACAGTGATAGCGTGGAATTTTGGCACTACGACATATCGAATAGGGTTCAACGCCATCATTTTTAAAGCATCAAGCTCTTCAGTTACCTTCATTGTAGCTATTTCTGAAGCAATTGCAGAACCACTTCTACCTGCAACAATTATTGCCGTTATTAGAGGAGCTAGTTCACTAACTAAGGCAACACCTAATAGGTTTCCTAAAAATTGATCTGCTCCAAATTGTCTCAATTGAATAGCAGATTGCAAAGACAAAATCAAACCAATGATAAATGATAATAAACAGACTATTGGGATTGCGTTTAGTCCAATAAAAAGGCTTTGTTGGGTAAAACTTCCTTTTCTATGACCTTTTTTATCAAATAATCCGACAATAGACCAATAAAAAATATCACTAGTCAAAACAAGCATTTCATAAGAATGACATAGATATTTGTAAAAAAAATCTCCTATTTTATATAAAAAAGTTTCATCTGTTTTTTCATTAATATTTTTTTCATTTTTATGAGGAGAAAAACTTGAAAAAATATTTATTTTTTTTTGGTTTCCTGCAGAAAAATTTACTAGTGCATTAGTGGATATATCCAATATTTCCATTATCTCATCTAACAATGCCACACCAGAGCTGTCAAGCTCAGTCAACTGGCTTCCGTCAATTTTAAGCTCGCTATAATGGTTTCTGATATTTGATTTTAATAATGTTGAGGTCAAATCCTTGTGAATTTCAGGAATTGTTCCCTTTATATAGCTACCCCTAAGATGGATAGTATCACTTTCTACATGATAAAAATCATAATTCATTTAAAAAACTCTTAATTAATTGATAAAAATATATGTAAATCTTAAAAAAAGGGTTTGGTCAAAAAATACATAATCTCGAATATTATGATTGTAGCTGAAATTTACACGATAATCCCAAGATATATACTGAAACATACGCAAATTGAGAATATTTTCCCATTCATAAGTGCGTGCATCAAAGGATTCAAATGGTATCAGCAAGTCAGCACTTGTAATGTAATTCAAATTTCTGAATATCTGAAAATTTCCATTTGCTGAAAATTCTGTTCCTCTTTGGTATACCGAATCCAGTTCCCTGTATATGTTTATACCATCTTCATCTGTTCTATCAAAATTAAAGACTCCATCATTTAAATCTTGTCTAAATCCTAATCCTGCTCTGAAATTTAAATTTGCTCTACTCTTGTTTAATAACCTAACATTTAAACCGAGCCCTTGTTTTAGAACTATCGGATAAAATGGGTCTTTAGTGTGAAATCTATTGGTTTCTTCATCAATAAAACTGCCGTCTTTATAAACTCTTCTGTAATGTTCGTTTTCACTTGTATGAACATATTCATCAAACATATGTGAGTTTAAGTCTGCTCTTGCATAAAGTCCAAGATTTCTATAGAAAAAATAGACCAGAGTATTTTTAAAATCAAACTTATCTGAGGATATTCTGACATCTGTATCTGGATCTTTTGAAATACCTATTTCTATCAAATTGCTCATAGTATAATGGAAAGGGTCAACATCATAGATCAATCTGGTATCAAGCTGTTCTGTGACTGTATAGGAATGACGCATTTCATTTTTTTCCACATCATTTCTACTATTTATATTGGCATTCAGATGGTTTACTATAGAAAACCTAAACCTATCTGAACCTGTGAAAAAATCTTCATGCAGCATTCTGCCTGCACCTATTAAATTGTTTGAATTTTCATCTACAACTATAGTGAATTGTTCCAATTCTCCTCTTTTGACTTCCACAGTGGCAAAATCACTGTAGGTATTAAAAGGTAATCCATTTAGCACGATTTTATAATGACCCGGATTCAATATCCAAGTATCAAGTTGCTGACCGACACCCTCGCGTATGCCAGAACCAAATCCGAAACTTTCTGCATTGCTCAAATGAAATAATTCGTATCGAACATCGACTTGATTTCTGTTATTATCTATGATATTTATCGTTAGCCAACCCGCATCTGGTTCTAAAACTGTCTTATAACGCGTAAAAATTTCTACTTCTTCAATGATTTTTTGATTTAGTGTCCCTGTCCCCAGTAAAATGAAATAATTACCGGGTTGTAAGTAAACATCAGTTCCCATTTGATAGCTTCCAAAATAATTTCCTTCTTCATCTTCTACCGAAAAAAGCGGTTCTAATTCTGGTTCTGTCCGTGAAGGTATAAAAAGTCTACCCATAAAAGTTAAATCTTCATCTTCCAGATATTCGGTTCTATAATTTGATATTTCAGAATCATCAAATAAACTTCGACTGGTAAAAAAGCCTCGTTCTAAAAACGGATCTCTATCCTCGATTCGTCTTATATATCTATTCAATGCCACTAAAAAGACATCCGTTTCTTCCATTAATAGATCATTTATACTTTGAACGAACATATCCATATCGTCATCTTGGATATGTCGTGTCCTTTCAGCTGTGTGTTGGAAAACTGTTAGATTGTCTGAAGTTCTACGAAATTGAAATTCTATATTCAGGTTCGCACCATACATATTCCCTACATGTAGATATTCTATAGAATTAACAATCGTGACAATTTCATAACGAGCTGGTTGATTAAAATCTCTTATAACTCTATTGAAAATACCATATCTGCTTATCCTCTGGTGAATTAGATTTGCTAAGGCATTTGGCAATCTATCTGCCCATAGATGCTCAAAGTCATACATTATCTGGTTTTCGGACACCCGTATCACTATCTGCCTTCTGTTGTATGTTCCTGAAATCTCAGAATCAAGCACGCGGACAGTAAAATCGTTTGGCACTGTAGCAAACAAAACTCTATTTTCAGTCACGGTTTTGTATTCTAAGACATAAAATTTTCGAGGCTGGATAGTAACTCTACCGCAGGCTGAAATTATCAGTAAGAATAACAGTAACAATCCTAAAAAACACTTTCTGTTGTGAAATAGTGGATTGGAAGTTAGTTTCATATTTCTTTTTTTATTTTTTGATTGATAGTTTATATTTTTTTTCATTTAATTATCTCCCTAAAATCAATTATGTCTTCGTGATCTTATCAGTATAGACGGGTCTTCAGTGATTATTCTGGTAAACTCATTCAAGTTTTCCATTGTTTCCCGTAATTCTTCTACTATAGCAGTTAAATCTGGACTATTCCTCTGAACTACTGAGTCTATGCGAGAAATCATGAGAGTTATTCTTTGAATAGATTCATTTAATAGTTCTATTGTTGAGCCAACTTGTGTGTAATCTACTTCTGCCAATCGGGTCGTAATGGTTTCAGTATTTGCCATGATAGTATTTAGCCTTTCCTGATCCATTACATTGTCCAATTTAACTAAAATATCCGATACAACTACTAAAGCTAAATTCAATTCAGTAGTTATATCATTGACATTTAAAATTGTATTAACGATAGAATTTTGTGTTTCAGAGACTGTTTTGTTTATATTTTCAAGGATTGAAGCAAACCTCTCTTGGTTTTCTTTATTGGTAAATTCTATTAGATTATCCATGATAGCCTCAACTCTGTATGCCATAGCTTCGGCTCTATCAGTCAAATCGTCCATCAAGGTTCTACCTGTCGGGATAGTATCTCCAGACTTTAAAAAAGCTGATGCGTTTGTTCCACCACGCAATTCTATTTGTTTCAAACCCGTGATACCGACCATGATCATTGTTGCTTCTTGATCTGCCTTGATCGGAGTGCCATGAATCACGCTGATAGATACAATGATGTCTGAAATTCTATTTCTATCAATTTCTATATTCTCTACACGACCTATTCTTATTCCGCGATATAAAACAGCGCTTCCAATTTGTAAACCAAATACAGAGGTCTCTTCAAAAACTATCTGATAATAATCCCTTCGCTCCGTGATCCGAGAACCAAGCAATAAAATGATTATAAATAGCAATATCGAAAATCCAATCAATAAAAAAACAGCTAAACGAAGCTTTTGAGCTCTTGAAATCATATATGAGTCCTCTCTGAAAAGTATATTTCCATAAAATTATACCTTACACACACTGAAAGTGCGTGATTTTTAATAGAAAATTGTATACACCAAATTATCCCACCCTGAAGGGGTGGATCTCGTCAAAGTCCCACCCTTTCAGGGTGGGAACATAAGGTGACCATGGATTTCTATTAAAATCATACCTTACACACACTGAAAGTGTGTGTCTTTTAATCATCCCATGACGATTTTCCCGACACCATCAGACATGAAAACAACAGGGGCAACCCTTGTGTTTGCCCGCTTTCTGATGGCTTATATAAAAAATACTAATCCCTCGTTATTAAAATTTATTCAGTAGAACTTGCTAATGGTAGCTTTATAATAAACTCAGATCCCTCGCCAACTACTGACTTCACTTCAATAGTTCCACTATGGAGTCCTATAATCTGTTTAACAATATATAGACCAAGTCCTGTTGATGCCTCTCCTGCTGTACCTGTTCTTCCTGCTTTGGTATATTTTTCAAAAAGCTTATCGATCATTTCAGGTTCGATACCTATACCTGTATCTACGATATGTATTTCGACTAATTCCCCTACAACACGAGCTTTAACTGTAATTGTTCCATTGGCATTAGTAAATTTAATTGCATTTATACAGAGATTGTCTAAAGCCCTATGAAATTTTTCTGGATGTAGCATACAGAATATAGGTTCTTCAGGAAAGTCAAATATCATATTTATGCTTTTCTGTTTTGCTATCAGCTTTAAGTTTTCATTGCTCTCTGTTATTAGTTTATTTAAATCATAACGAGTAAAGGTGATATCATCAAGTTCAGCTTCGAGTTTGTTGATACTCAAGATGTCTTTAAGTAAATTAAGTGCTTTTCCTGCAGAACTATCAATTATTTTGATATATTTATTATCATCAAAACCTTGATGTTTTAAATTGATCAAATCTATAGCCTGCTGGATACTTCCTAAATAATTTCGCATATCATGAGAAATCATAGCAAGGATATTATTCTTTGACTCATCTATTTTCATCAACTCTTCATTTTTATGATGAATAGCCTTGATCATATTGTCCATCTCAATATGAGATTCTACTCTTTTTAAAAGCACTGGTGCTGAAAATGGTTTGTTGATAAAATCAAGAGCTCCTAGCTCGAAACCATGAATTTCAGAAGCTGCATCGTTTTTTCCAGTGAGAAAAATAACTGGGATAGATTTAAGCTTTTCGTCCTTTTTTAAGATACTCATGGCTTCAAAACCATCCATATCAGGCATATCAATATCCAGTAAAATCAAATCAGGCGTTATTTTATCAGCGAGTTTAAACATTCTCTCTGCTGAAGGTAAGGCAAATGTCTTAAATGCCCCCTCAAGTGCTGTCTTTGCCAACAACAAGTTAGTATCCTTGTCATCAACTATAAATATAGTCTTCATAAACACTCCTAACTTCACAAAAGGTATAAAATATTTTAGTCCTGAGCCATGATTTTTTTTTAGCGGATTATGTCAAGATTTTTTCAAAATTTCAATTTTATTTAGTTCTATGTTTTTTTTTCATAGCAAAACTTAACTTTTTAACCTTTTTTTGAAAAATGACGAAAAACGATAAAAATAAAATAATCTTTAAAAAGGCTAATGTGAAAACATGAAAGAAAAAAAAGGTTACAAAACCATTGAAGAGTCCACTCCGAAAAGTCGTTTGCGTATAGATGTTAGCTCTTTAGAAAGTAATATATGCACCATGTTTCATCTTGTAGGGATGCAACAAAGTGTGCCAATAGCTTGGTTGCATCCCTACGGGATGCGTTTTTGTGGTTTTACATCATTTTCTACATAGCTTCACATACCTTCGGTATGTGTAAGGTATGTTTACAATTAATTAAATTCTACATTGAGGCGGAACGCATACATGCGTTCCCTACGAATGCCAATTGATTGGTTGCATCCCTACGGGATGCGTTTTTGTGGTTTTACATCATTTTCTACATAGCTTCACATACCTTCGGTATGTGCATAGTATGTTAACTAAAAAGATTTAACCACAGAGAATACAGAGAAGCCAAAGATATTGAGAATTTTGATTTTCAAAAAAATCTTGACTTTTTACCTTTTTTTTGAAAAATGACAAAAAACGATAAAAAATAAAAAAAATGGGAGGATGTGATATGCCACTTAGCTTGCTAAAAAAGCATTTTCGGGTAGATAATAAAGAAGACACAAAAATGTGTAGGGGCATGCGGGAGGAAGTTTGAAGTTATAGACGCATGGAAAGCCATAATTCCTACAGAATATAAAGGTAAACGCTTTTCAGACTGCGGTCATTAATGATTCTGCTCAGCAATAATTCTTACAGAATAAATAAATCTAAAAAAATACAAGTCATACTAAGGAGGAGAAAAAAGTATGAAAACTTTAAATCAAAAAAATATTTCCGAACAGTCAATCGTCCCGATTGATATAAACAAAAGCCCACTATCACAGTGGATGAAAAACACAGCCATCATCATCATCTTTATGATGATTTTATCGGCGAATTTATTCGCACAAACTACCACCGATCTTGTTAATTATCTTAACAGTTGGAACGGTGGCTCGCCTGAAAATGGCTCACTATCGGCAAATGCTGTAGGTGATCTGGTGACAGTGACTGGCACTGTAAACAACATTCAATTTCAGCAAAACTTAATATTAAACATCCCGCTGGGCGTCACAGTAGAGTGGAAAGCCACGACCAGAGGTGCAAATTGGTGGATCGAACTTACCGCCGACAGCAAAGGCACGCTCGATATAGTAGAGGGTGTCATCGAAGACAAATCAAATCAAGAAGTTATCATCATAGAGGACCCCTCAGAATCTACCGTTAAAGTAAACGGTGGAACGGTGCTCGGTAGTATTGGGTCTAACTCAAGTCAGGGAAGGATCGAAATTATCAAAGGTTTAGTTCAAAATGAATCTATTTATGCAGGAGCTGTCATCTCTTCAACTGGGGGTGAAATTAATATCTCCGGTGGATTAATGATCGGTCATGAAACTGTCGTAATAATTATGAATGATGTAACCCTTAAAATTACAGGAGGTATCCTCAAAAGCACTTTTGCCAATCCTTCGCCAAATTCCGTTGTTCAGAATCTATCAAGCAATCCTGTCATCATGTCTGGCGGTCTTTTATATTCAAATTCAGAGACGGCAGGGTGGGGAGGTTCATTCACCCTTACAGAAAATGCTGTAGCCATCGGCTGGGACAAAATAAACGGTCAACCGAGCTATCCTGCTGGATCTAGTGATGACCTGCATGTCCGATCAGAGGGAAACATCGCTACCGCCGAATGGAGTATTGAAGATGGAAAACACGGGATTTCTTATACAAATGGCACTGTTACCGACTTTATCGAAGTTCCAGAAGTGACTGTGCTTACTCCAGTGGATGCTTTATTAGAACAAATTAATAACTGGCAGCACGGCGGAACTGGCTCACTTACCGCCACTCCGAATAACGATGGCGATCTCGTGACCGTAACCGGAGATGTAACAGCCGTAGAAAACAATCTCATCTTGACCATCCCCCAAAATGTAAAAATCGAATGGGGTGCCAGCATCAGTGGAAATATTTGGCATATCGAGTTTTCTGAAGATAGTGCTGGTGAAATAGAGATATTATCTCCTGCTAGATTAGAAAGAACGAATAATGCTGAAATTATACAAATTAAAGCTCAATCTTTCACAAAATTGCACCTCAATGGTGGAACTGTGCTTGGCAGAATCAAGTCTGTTTCTGAGAATGCTACTATAGTGATGTCCCGTGGCAAGGTATCAGCAGATCAGGTTCTTTTTGACATCGATAAAAGTTTCCTTACGATAAATGATGTTGTATTAATGAGCAAAGAATTAGCAAACCCCATGACAATCGCATTTGGCTCAATGACCAGCGGTGTGTTATATACAGAATCTTTAACTTATTATGAAGGTTCATGGGACATCAATACTTTGGATGCGCTCACTATTTCAGGCGATGTGATAAAGATCCTTAGAAATTCTGCCGAGAATCAATCAACCCCACTTGTTATGAATACTCGAAATAACTTATACTTTCAGCCAGAAACTGCAACTGTTTATTGGAATATACAAGAGGGTAAATCAGGTATAACATATAAAAACGGCACAAACGAAGGCTTTTTCGAGGTAGAGGGAATTACTGTGATTACAGAGATAGAGGCTATGCTGGGCACTATAAGGGCTTTCCCAACCGGACAAACCGATAAATTAATTGCCACAGTAGAGGGCAGTGTGGTCACGATATCTTCAGCGGAAGATATGACAGTTCAAAATAACCAAAATCTCACCTTAAATATTCCACACGATGTGATAGTAAAATGGGAAGCGAATGTAAGCGGAGCTCAGTGGATGATCAACATACCTATTACAGGGTCTGGCACGCTCGAAATAGTAGAGGGCGGATACCTGAAATCAGAGCACACAAACCCTGTTATCAATATAATAAGTATTAATATTACAGAGCTGATTATAGACGGTGGAGAGGTAATCGGGAACATTAGATCAGACTCACCTACTGCAAAGATAGTTGTAAACAGCGGACTGGCAGAAAGTATAACCTCAAGTCCAGCTATCAGCCTAAACAATGGTAGTTTAGAGATCAAGGGCGGAGAAGTGAGGGCTTTTGACCAGGTAATAAATCATACTAGTGGTTCTCTGCAAATCACGGGCGGACTTATCAAACAAAGCAGCCCTGATGCAGATCAGCCTATCATTTCTACAACCTCTGGCACAATGACCGGCGGATTACTATTTTCTCATGCTCCCAGTATAGATTATGGCAATTTAAATCTCTCTGGAAATGCCTTTGCAGTTGCCTGGGATTATGGGCTTGACCAGCGAAATTATATAGTAGGTTCTAACGAGCACCTAACTGTAGCCTATCCACCCTCTGGCGCTGCGGCTATTTGGAATATCATGGATAATAAAAATGGTATTACTTATTACTCTGATGAATATGAAAACTTTATCCAGATAACGGAAGTGACTTTGACAAACCCAGTGCAAGATTTGATAAATGCGATAACCCAGTGGAATCATGGCGGAACACCTGTCCGCGCTTTAACAGCCGAATACGAGGCAATTAGCAAAACTGTGACGGTGGATGGGACTGTGACGGGAGCAGGTCCTGGTACTCCGGCTTATGATCTATCTTTGATCATCCCCACTGGTGTAACTGTGAAATGGAATGCAAGTGTAAGCGGTCTTTGGTATCAAATAATTCTTGCAGACGCCAGCGTAGGAACACTGGAAATAACTGACCAGAGTGAGTTTTCAAGAACTTTTACCAACGGTGCCATATTTAGAATAGCATCTTCCTCAACCTCGACCCTTTCCATAAATGGTGGAAAAGTGTATGGATCTCTTCGTAGCGATGCTACCGGTGGGACAATTGAGATAAAAGGTGGTTTGGTGCAGAATTTTAATACTAATTACTCCACAATTTCAATGGGTGAAGGTAAATTAAATATCATTGGTGGTGTGGTGGAAAGCGGAACACAAGCTGCTGTTATGGCTGGAGCAGGTGTCATCGGTAGTATGACTGGAGGTCTTATCAGAAGCAATACTGGACATATCTTTAATGGTCCGTCTACTCTCACATATCCAATATCCGGCGGAGCTCTTTTTTCCAAACAAACTACTGTAACTACTTATGGTATCAGTCTGTCCGATAATGCAGTGCAAATCGGCTGGGACGCAGCAAAAAACACCGGAGTATATGCACTAGGCTCCAGAATGCATTTACATCCAGATTATACTGGCACCCACACACCTCGATATGCGAGGTGGGAGATTTTAGATGGGAAAACAGGTATATCTTATGCAAATGGTGATAATAATACAGGCTTTATCGAGATAGGGGAAGTGGATCTAGTGTCTGGTATAGACTATTTAATAGCCACAATAAACAATTGGAATCACGGTGTGACAGTCAGCGAAGATGATAAAATTCATGCCCAAGAAACCGATGACAACCAAGTGACAGTAACTGGAAATGTGTCCGGGATAAGCTGGATGGCTGATAACTTAGAGCTACGCATCCCAGCTGATGTGACCCTCATCTGGAATGCCAATCTTAGCGGATATCCACAAATAGTTTTCACCGAAGAAAGTGCCGGGACGATGTTAATAGGCGAAGGAGTAAAGGTGCAAACCACAGGGACAAACTCGCTATTCTGGTTCAAAACCGACTCTGACGACTCTGACTTCTGCTCTGCCACCACCCTGCATATCAATGGTGGCGAGGTGCTTGGTATGATTTATACAGAAGCAAAAGATGCCACAATCCTGCTGACAGAAGGGTTAATCGAATATTACGACGATAATGAATATAGCGCCTTAATCGGTTTGGAAGCTGGAAAACTGATCATAGAGGGTGGTAAAGTGAACACAAATTCGATCGCCATAAACTCCCTCAGTGGCGGATCTGTAGAAATAAAGGGTGGGATCATTAGCAATAAAACAGGGCATATAATCCTGCACGACGATAATGTAACGATGAGTGGCGGAGTGCTCTTTTCAGAGAAAGAATCTGTAACTACAAACCCCACTTTGGGTGTTACACTAGACGAAAATGCCATATTGATCGGCTGGGATAAACAAACTCCACCAATCACTTATTTAGAGGGATATACTACAAATCTTAAATGGGATGAAGCCGTACCCGAAGATGCCGTAGTAGAATGGGGATTTTTAGATGACAAACAGGGCATATATTATGAAAAAGGCACAAATAAGGGCATTATCGAGCTTGAGGGCGTTACCGTGAAGCCACCTCTTCAGGCATTACTCGAAACAATAAATAATTGGGAGCCCGGTGGAACCGGAGAGCTCAAAGCCACAAATGTAGATAATACCGTGACTGTAAGAGGAGATGTAACTACTTCAGGGACCAGAAACTTATCTTTAACCATACCACCATCCGTAACTGTAATTTGGGAAGCATCAGTTAGTGGGCAATCTTTTCAAATTCAGTTCTCCGAAATCAGCTCTGGAATATTTGAACTGGTGGAAGGAGCGGAATTAAATAAAACAGGTTCCGGAGCAGTTGTTCGTTTATCCGCCGGCTCTGCTACCCATCTAAAGATAAACGGTGGGACGGTGAAGGGAGAAGGGATTTACTCAATCTCCGAAAATGCTACTATAGAGATTATAGATGGTTATATAGAGTCACCAGCTTTTGCTATAAACATAGATGCAGGTCATTTAAAAATGTCTGGTGGCACGGTGAAGTCAACTAACGATGATCGTGATACTATATTTTTGGGAGGTGCATTTCCTGAACATGGGCGACCCGGAACTGGCTCTGCAGAAATTACCGGTGGTATCATCCATAATAGTAATTTTCGTCGAGTTATAAATAATGCTGGTAGCGGGTCTGCCACTATAAGTAATGCTGTAGTATTTTCTGGAAATGCCCCAGATACAAATTCTATGTGGCTTGGTTTTACTTTATTTGAGAATACAATATTAATCGCCTGGAATAGTGCAGCGGGAGCAGCATCTTATACCGAAGGTGAAGATGATGATATTGATGTTTTTTTTGAAACCCCAGCAGCAAATGATTCTGTAGAATGGGGACTTCTCGGTGGTAAAACAGGTATAAGATATACAAATGGAGATATTTCCGGTATAATAGAGCTGGATATACCGGTAGCTACAAAAATACAGGCACTGGTGGATTATATAAATAATGAAGGTGGTGCTGGCTGGAATCATGGCGGGTCAGGATCGATAGTAGCCCAAATCCCCAATCCAGCAGAGAAAACAGTTACTGTCGAAGGGAATATATGGAATGCAAATCAATCGGATAATTATCTAAAATTAAATATTCCAAAAGAAGTGACAGTAGTTTGGACAGCAAGCATAAGTGGGTGGTATTTTACTTTAGAATTCCCAGCAGGCAGCTCAGGTATTTTTAATATGGTGGACGGCGTGCTTTCTGCCACAAATGTAGCACAAACAATCTCTTTTGCGAATGTAGAAGTTAATGGCTCATCTACATTATTAATAATAGATGGTGGAACTGTGAATAGAGGAATTTACAGTGGATCACACGATGCAACAGTAGAAATACGCAGTGGAAAAGTTAGTGGGACTGTTTCTCGAGCATTACAAATAACTCGTGGCAAATTTATTATTTCCGGTGGTCTAGTGGAGAACACTGGAACTGAAAATGCCATCTATCTTCAAAGTTCCAATCCGGATAATGTAATTTCAGGTGGAGTCATCAGAAGTGAGATTGCCCAAGTAATCAATGTTTATTCAACACCCACAGGCTTAATAACAATGACCGGTGGCGTGCTTTTCACTACGAGTGAAGAGGTTACATTGCCAGCGAATGGGTTAGAATTAATAGCTGATGCTCTTGCTTTTGGATATAATTCATCATCTCCTGCTACCGTATATGCATCTGGTTCGAGAGATGATATTTTAGTAGCTTACCCTGATTTAGATGACCCCGTTGCCGAGGCGGAAGTATATTGGAGTGAAGTGGGTGGCGACTTTGGTATTCGTTATATTCATGGCGGCAATTTCGGCTTTATCGAGATACCTGGTGTGACTGTGTCTCCGGGAGTTTTTCATCCTGTGCGAAATTTGACAGTAGCAGATAACGAGGGAAATATGCCTAATTTTTCTTGGGATGCACCATTAAGCGATGGTAACCAAGGGATATATAATGGTGTGCGTATCTATAAAAATGGTGGAAGTATTCCATATCGGACATTGGGTGCTTCAGTATTTACCTGGTCTGACCCTGAGTTTTGGGATGAAGTTATCTGGTCGAAGCAGGAATATAAGTTTGCAGCGATCTATATAAATTTGAGTGGTGAAGCAGAGGGAGTAGATATAGCTACCTGGAGAAGGGAAAATAGTCGAGAGATGGCATCGGTCTGGATTGCTCCGCAAGTGTCGGGTAATGTTGATTATGATGTGACATTGAATTGGCAATGGTTAGATGATTCTTTCCAACCAGTTACGGCTCCGGATAATATAGGTCTTATGTATGCTATCTATCTTGATGGTGACATTGTGGGGAGAACGGCAGAGACGAGCTTTACTCATGAAGATGTGATAGCAGATGATTATACCAATAGATATAAAATCGTGCCTTATATAGATGATTATGAATTTTATACACGAGAAGTCTTTGAGAAAATCATCGTAGGGACATTGAGCCTGGATGATATAATAGATCTAGGTGAAGATATTTTATATTATGAAAAAGCCTATTTCTATACAGAAGCTACAGTGAGAGCTGCATTAAACTACCCAGATGATAGCTTTGAGCTTATCCTTTTAGATAATAATGGTTCTTTGCAGATTTATGGCGAGAACAAACTTTTTGATATAGACCATGACTATGGGATTAGTGGAGTAATACAAAATAAAATCCCAGCTGTATTACAAGCCGCAGATATTGGAGAAAATAATCTCCAGCCGAACAAAGGCTCTGTAGTTGATGTGGCAATAGATGCGAATGTCATGAAATTTGTGAATATAACAGAATTAGAGCTGGCAACTTCCTCAGCGTGGCCCGGAGTGGTTCAGTCTGACCCTCGCTTTAGAGTTTTAACCCTGGTAGATGAGGAAGGCGATACTATAGATGTGATCTTATTTGATGCTGAATACAATGGCACTGGTGACTTCTTTGGTGAAGAACCAGAGTATTGGCCACTCAATGTGCAAGGCATATTAGTAGAAGATATCACTCTCGGTTCACTAACTTTTAGTTCTGGTAAATATTTATTAGTAAGAAGCCCAGAAGATTTTATGGACCCCGCTGAATATCCACCTTTACCTGCGATAATTCTTAGTCCACCTAATGTGAGTACTCCAAATGTAGATTTAGACCAAATATTATCATGGGAAAGAAACCCAAATGGCGAAAAACCAAGAGGATATAAAGTCTATTTCGGCACAGATTACCAATCCGTAGTAGAGAACTCCGTTCTCCAACTCGTAGCGGAGAACTCCGTTCTCCAAACCACTTGGACGCCGACAGGAGCAAATGCGTTAGAATACGACACCACCTACTACTGGAAGGTAGTCCCCGAAAACCGCAAAGGACCAGCGGAAGACTGCCCAATCTGGAGCTTCACCACCATGGAAGACCCAGTTATCACCCTGGTAAATACTATCAATGCGTGGGGTGCTCTCTTTAGCTCTACAATATTGGCAGAGCGAGACGAGTTTGACCAAACACAAGTGCTAGTAACGGGAGTTTACAATGCTGTATCACTTCCTAGTCTCATCCTCAACATCCCAAAGGATGTAACTGTAAAATGGGAAGCAAAAGTGACAGTAAATAATTTAATTTTAGGCATCCCAGCGAGTAGCTCTGGTATAATAGAAATAGGGGCGAATGGTAGATTAGAAAAGACTGAAACAAGCCCTATATTAAGTATTCAGGACGGCTCTTCCACCACCGTAAAACTAAATGGTGGAGAATTAATAGGCTTAGTAAGATCGGATTCTGAGGATGCTAAATTGGAGATAATAGATGGGTCTATTACCGGTTTAAATGGACAATATGCTATCGATCTTAGGGCAGGTGAGCTCGAACTGATAGGAGGTCTAGTTCGTGGCGAGCAAATTGTGATATTAGTCAGCTCTGGCGCAGAGGCTTCTATCGATGGTGGTGTAATTCAAAACTCTAGCACGGGACCTATTATAGTGACTTATCCAGGTGGAACAACCGCCATGACCGGTGGTGTATTATTTTCTAGCTCAGGAGCGGTAAGTTATTCTGGATTTACGCTTGGTAGTGAGGTTATCACTATAGGCTGGAACAACCCAACAGGAAAAGATTTATATGCCAGCGAGACAGCCGAAGATTTACTTGTGAATCATTCTGGAGCAGCCTTTTGGGATTTTATAACTAGTGATCCTACTAAATATGGTATAAGCTACTCAAGAGGAGCTAATACCGGATTTTTTGAAGTAGCAGGCGTGGTAGTAAAAACTGCAATGCAGATATTTATAGATTCTGTAGAGGCTTGGGTACCAGATGCTGATTATCCATTAAATAGGCTGTCAGCTGTTCAGACCGGTGCAAATGAGGTTACTATAGATGGTGATATTTCGTCTGTGACTTCTGAACATTATATAAATTTAAAAGTCCCAGATGGTTTGACAGTAAAATGGAATGCAAGTGTTATCAGCGAGAATTGGTGGTACATAAATATCATCGCAGATAGCAAAGGCACATTCGAATTAGAAAGCGGAGTGATAGATGGGGCTTGTTTCGATCTTCATAGTCTTGCCTCCACCACCTTTAAGGTAAATGGTGGAACAATGTTAAATGGTTACATCCTCTCCAATTCAATAGTTGGATTGGTAGAAATCTCTGCTGGATTGGTGCAAGGATCGAGTAATCATAGCGCAGTGATTTATATAAGTAATAGTCATCTCGTAGTGTCAGGCGGCGAAGTGCGCGGAACCAAAACAGCTGTGCAAATAAGTAGCAATGGAAGCTTTGCAATGGACGGAGGTTTTATTCAAAGCGTGGAAGGTTTTGCTGTAGACAGTGATAATGATACAAATGCAAATATGTCCGATGGCGTTTTGTTTTCTTCAGGTGCGTTTGTGGCTATGAATGTAAACTATAGCGGCGATGCTATTGGTGTTCGCTGGAATAAAACCCCTGGAACTACAGAATACACCAGAGATACTTCTGAAGATATATCTGTGATATCGGAGCTCGGAACAGCAAGCGCCGTTTGGGGCAGAGAAGGTAGCATCCCGGTTATTCGCTATGCCAATGGAACAAACACTGGTTATATAGAAATAGATGCTGATCTTACTATCTTAGAGCCATATCCACTTCCTGTGGTGCTGGGTGTGCCTAGTGCTGGTGCTGTAAATGTGCCGCTGAGACCTACCTTTACATGGACAAACCCTGCGGATGCAGATAGCTGGACGGATTTGAAATTGTATATCAGCGAAGATGTTGATTTTGAAACTTATGAAATAATTTCTCTTTTAGCTGTAAAAGATGCTGGTTCTTATACGCTTTCCGTTAGCGAAGCTCTACATTTTGAAAAAACATATCAATGGAAAATAGTTCCACAAAATACTAGAGGTGAAAATCCAGACCCAACAGTTCGTTCTTTTACTACCTTAGATGAGCCTTTACCACTCAATGTGACATTGTTATTACCTTTAAATGACGCTTCAGATGAGCCTTTGAGACCTACATTTACTTGGGAAAACAATGCTGGAGAGCCTACAAATTTGACAGGTTTATGGCTTTATGTCAGTGATGAAGAAACAACAGTTTTGAATGTAACTAATAGGGTCTCAATATTTTCAGAGATTGCTTCAGGAGAATATACCCTAACAGAAAATTTGACCCAAATAACAGAATATTTCTGGACGATTGTTCCTGAAAACAGTAAAGGTTTAACAGAAAACCCTATCATCAGGTCTTTTACAACTATAGATTACCCTGTCGTCTTTAATTTGCCTATAATAGATTTTCAAGGATCTACAGAAAATTTTGGAGATACAATTCAAAGTAGTATGCTCAATCCAGCTTCTGACTACTTAAATGGTTATGATTATCTGTTTGAATTTGAAATCCAAGAAGAGTCTGTCATAACAGCGTCTATATCTGGAACAAACTCTGGTTTGTTTATCGTAAAAAAGAGCGATTGGGCTGAAATGGCACAAACAGCTGCTCAAGCGATAGCTGGTATATTTGGCTCAAATGGTGGTTCGCAGAATAATATCCGTTTGGGCGCTGATAGATATATCGGTATAGTATCATCACAAAATGATTTCATTGATTTTACTTTGAATATTTCCGCATTGAGAGTAGAAGAATTTTCTATCGACAAAAACGAAATAATTTTAGAAGTAGGACAGACTTTAGATAGCTTTATCGTGGTAAATAATAGACAAATAGATACATCGACACTTCAATTTGTTTTAGGTGGAGTAAATTCAAATAATTTTACTTTGACTCTCTTAGGAGGTCAATATTCACCTTCTACTCCGATGATACGCACATTAGGTATCGGTGAAACAGTCGCGGTAAATATAGAATATATCGGAACTGATATTCGGATTCAAAACGCTTGGATAGATGTGATAAGCTATCCCTTTGCAATAGATTCCTATAAACAAAGAATAACGCTTACAAAAGTATCTGAAGCACCATTTGAAATAGACCTTGATGAAGATGAAATTTCTTTTGGTGGTGGCGGTTTTGGTAGCGAAGAAAACTTTTCACTGTTGAACATGATCGATGAAAATGTCATGGTGAGTATAGAAATCAGTATCCATGACGAAAATGGCGTCGATCATACAATGCATTTTGATTTTAGAATCGAAGGTGGCGATTTCATCGACGAAGGTAACGGAGTGATAACTATCTTAGCAAACGGAATGGTCGACATAGTCATAAGCTATGTTCCTAAAGGTTTTGGTCAGCATTATGCCAATCTGGTATTGAGATTTCTAGATGAAGGTGGAAGAAGTGGTGTTTCACCGGTGAGGGTATATCGAAGTAGAAATATGGATTGAGAATTTGAAGTTTTTTCTTTTTAATCCAGAAAAGACAGTGAAATGGAGCTTCTTCACGCATTTCAAAATGATAAATGTTACATTATGCGACAGCTTCTGAAATATTTTCTGAAACTAATTTATAAAGCGATAATAAAAAACTGCTAAATAGTTTGAGAAAATACGAAGGAAAATTTGAGATTTTTTATAGGTTTTTAAGGATTCCATTTGTAGACTAGATTTATGTTGACAAAAAAAGTCACTTTATTTATTTTGACCGAGAATAAAAGTTAATGATACATGAGACATTATATTATGAGATTAGAGATGTTCTTTCATTTTGATGGGAATTGTCGTGAAACAGTTGATTTCTATGCTAAAGTATTTAAACTGAGATTAGAAATTTGATGACTTACGATGAAACATCAGCTGTTCCAAACAACCCATTGCAGATAGCGATAAAAACAGGGTAGTATATGCAGGGATTCTTTTAGATAATATGATGGCGATGTTTTCTGATGTGCCCTCAGGTAGTGGCTTCAAAGCAGGTAACAATATCAGTCCTACAATTAGCACAAACGATAAAGAAGAAGTCATACTATTCCTCATTTAAAATGTAACTCGAACTGTCTAGTTCGAGTGTATATTTCAATCGTCAGATGGAAATCTGACGTTACTTTTTAATCGAGGATTAATATCAGAAGAATTTTTAGCGAACTTTCTGAAGGTGGTGAGGTGTATTTTGAGCATGTTCCGACTTTCTTTTCAGAACTATTTGGTATGGTTACTGATAAGTTTTGGGATTCCTTGCTAGATATTGTTTTATGAGGAAAAAACACAAAAGGACATCAAATGATAAAATGTAAAAATTGTGACGAGTCCATTCAAGGGAATTATTGTTCAAATTGTGCATATCCTACTACATTAAAAAAGATAGATGGAAAATTTATTTTGAATGATATTGGAGATGCATTTTATGTGAATAACGGATTTTTTTATACCATAAAAAGAATGCTTTTGAAACCGGGTGTCTCTGTGAAAGAATACATTTACGAAGACAGAAGCCATTACATTGGACCTGTAAAATTCTTTGTCCTGATATCGATACTTTTCGGGATAACTTATTTCTTTTTTAAGAATTATGTAACCGCTATTACTGTTCAGCCAGCTATTGATTTAGGATTGAATGAAGATTCTGCAATGACAAAAATGTTAGCTTGGTCTTTGCAAAATACTGTATATACCGATTTATTTGGTGGATTGCTCGTAACTTTTGGCTTAAAGCTATTTTTTAGAAAATATGGGTATAATATTTTTGAGATTTTTACTTTAGTTTGTTATGTTTATGGAATAGCTACACTATTGCTTGTGTTTATTACTCTTTTAACAGGATTGACAAAATTTAACTTATTACAATATAACCAATACATAACTACAGCATATTTTATATGGGCAATTGCACAATTCTTTGATAAGAAAAAGGTGGGAAGCTATATAAAAGCATTTCTATCATTTATGGTTGGAAGTGTCATGGTTTTAGTTGTCCTTATCTTAATTGGATTTGTTTCTGATTTATTAAAATAAAAGAAAAAGGAGGTGGAGAATAAACTATGAAACGAGCTATAATGCAAATTCTACATAGCGATCAACACCTTCGGTGTGGGGTGGTATCTACATATAATTCCACAGCATCCCGAAAGGATCAATCGCTAAGTAGAAACTTACATAACAGCATTGACCGATAAATATGGGGTGAATTGGTGTTTGTTTATATGATAGAGAAATATACTGATTTGGAAATTTCAATTTTTGATGCCCAATCAGGAAAACTTGAAATCGCAATTTTCGACATCAAATATTTAGATTAGTTAGGAGAAAATGATGGCAGATTCAATTGCTTTATTAGTAAATGAAATAGAATCTCGGATTTTTACCATTCGAGGTATGCAGGTGATGTTGGATATGGATTTAGCTATCCTATATGATGTTGAAGTCAAAAGACTAAAAGAACAAGTAAGAAGAAATAAAGACAGATTTCCTGATGAATTTTGTTTTCAATTAACCGAGACAGAATACGAAGGATTAGTTTTGAGGTCGCAAATTGCGACCTCAAAGGGTCGTGGAGGCAGAAGATATATGCCTTATGCTTTCACGGAGCAAGGAGTTGCAATGCTTTCAGCTGTGCTTCATAGCGAAATAGCAATCAAAGTGAGTATTCAAGTTATGAAAGCCTTTATAAAACTTCGTAAAATGCTAATATCCTATACTGGTTTTATACAACGAATGGAGAGTGTTGAGAAAAAGCAAATTGAGACTGATAAAAAGATAGATAAGATATTTGACGCTTTAGAGAGTAAAGAACTTGTGCCAAAATGTGGTATATTCTTCGAAGGAGAAGTTTTTGACGCTTATGTACTTGCAAGCGACATAATCAAATCTGCAAAGCAATCAATTATATTGATAGACAATTATATAGATGAGTCTGTTCTTACAATGCTCAGCAAGAAATCTGAAAACATAAAAATTACTCTATTAACAAGAGATATTTCCGAACAACTGAAACTTGATATTGACAGATTTAATCAACAATATCCATTATTAGAAGCAAAAATATTTAATGTCAGTCACGACAGATTTCTGATAATCGATAATAAAACGATATTTCATCTTGGAGCGAGTTTGAAAGACTTAGGTAAAAAATGGTTTGCCTTTACAAAGATGGATTTAGGCGGGCTTTCATTGCTTGATAAATTGCAGGATTACATGAAGGAGAATATGACTTGAGATATTTTGAATCTACAGCTTATGCTGAATATTGCAAACGTGTTTATGGTTGTGATATGAAACAAATGGGCATGATAAGTGTAGATGAGTTATCATTATTAGAACAAGAAATCAAATTACCTACTAATTCACGAATCTTGGATATGGGTTGTGGTGCAGGGGGTATTTCTCTTTATTTATCAGAGCATTACCAATCTGAAGTTGTTGGGATTGACTACGACGATGAAGCGATTGAATATGCAAATAAAAACAAAGATAATAAAGCATTGCAATTTCATGCAATGGATTACAACGAAATCCAGTATGATGATGCTACTTTTGATATGGTGTGTTTTATTGATACATTGTACTTCACTTTTACAAGGGATAAACTTCGCTCTTTATTGGACAAATGTTATACAATGCTTAAAGATAATGGAAAACTTGTAGTTTTCTGGACAAATCTTCCACAAATGTTTGAAATGAATGACCCAGCTGCCGTAAATACTGAAGTAGGAAAGTGGGGTGTAGAAAAAAGTATTGCAATGAACTTTGTTGATCTTACACACAAACATAGGCAGTTTTGGGCTAAAGCATATGCAGTGGCAGGGGAAATGGATGATATGTTACAAAATGAAATCCCTGACGAGTGGGAACACTTGCGGAATGAACGTAAAATAGTGTCAGGACTATGTAAAAAGGGAGATGGCGGGGGTATTTTTAGATGGCTTTATATTTTTACAAAAACAAAAGGGTTTGGTAAAAAGAATTTATGCTCTGGTTGACCATCATCACCTTCCTTTTCTACTCTTTGAATGTAAGCTCATAAAAATCTACTAACCATTTTCCAAAACCCATCATTATATAATATGTCATAATACCTTACACAATCCGTAGGATTGTGACGCTCGGTAGAAAATGAATATAACCTCTGACCTTCCCCCCACACACACCGCTTGCGGTGTGGGGGGGGGAAAAGGAGGAAAAAAATATTTCTACAAAGCTTCACATCACCTACGGGATGTGCAATGTAAAGATAAAGACTAAAGGAGATGAAAACAATGCAATATGAATTTAGTTTTTCGGGTATAATTTTTGGGATTTCGTTGATGGTGGTCATTATCCTGATAGTAAAGTTTCATAGAAAAATGGGGAAATCAAAAGCGAATACAGATGATTTGTCAATCGTGACGATTGACGGTACGGATAATCATTGTAAAAAATGCAATGAAATGATTCAAGGGAATTTTTGTTCTAACTGCGGATGCCCAAGAATATTAGAAAAGATTGACTGGCGATTTATTTTAAATGACATCGGCGATGCTTTTTTTGTAAATAGAGGACTTTTTTATACGATAAAAAGATTACTCACCAAGCCGGGTGATGCTGTGAAACATTATATTTGGGTGGAGAGAACTCAGTATATTGGTCCTGTAAAGTTTTTAGTTATCTGCTGTATCATCTTTGCTGTTATTTACTATTTTTTTCATACAGAGAATTTAGACCACGCATATTATGTTAATCCTTTTTTCAATATGGACATAAAAGGATGGACAATAATAAGTTCAATCATAGATTGGCTTAAAGACAATTTTGCTATTTCTGGGTTAATCTCTGGATTCTTTATGACTTTAGGAGTAAAAATAGTTTTCAAAAAGTCGGAACGGACAGAGGCAAGCTCCGCCACTACGATTTATATACTCTTGTGTTATATCGGTGGGATTATGGTGTTAGGGCTTTCAGTGGCGACTGTTATTCAGAGGTTTACTCTTGCGAATGTGTTACAAGGTTTCGCTTTTGGTTCATTCACTTATCTTGTGTGGGCTGTAGGACAATTTTTTGATAAGAAAAATGTGTTGAGCTATGTAAAAGCGATAATATCTTATTTTCTTGGAGCATTTATGTTTGCAGGTGTTATTGTTTTGACGGGCTTGTTGGCTGAGTTTATAATGGAATGCTACCATATCATCCCGAAGGGATCGATCGCTATGTAGAAAACAGATACACCCCTCCCAGCCTTTTTCCTCGTATCCGAAGGTATAGAACCATTCCGATAGTTGCATACCTACGGCATGTAGGAATGAGGACCGTGTGGTGTTCGTTTCTACATAGCGATCGATCCCTTCGGGATGAAGAGGTTTAAATGCTAAAAGAAAAAGCTGTAGAAATAATTATAAGCTACAAAGAGGACATCTTTGGTTTTGCTATGAGTAAAACCAAGAATGTAGACAAAGCGGAGGAACTTGCCCAAAGAATAGTCATTGATGTTTATTTTTCTCTTTTGAAGAAAGAGCATGTAGAAAATGTTGATGGATATATCTACAGGATATGCCGAAATGTATATGCACGCTTTGTCAATGAGGCTGTCAAAGAGCAGAAAATGTATCAGGATTTTTCTTCGCAAGTACCTTCATTCGTCCAGAATGACACAGATGAAGCCTTTCATCTACTGAGAAAAGAGATTTCATATCTGAGCAAACTGCAGAGAGAGGTCATCATTATGTATTATTTTCAGAAGATGAGCGTCTCTGAAATAGCTGACAAACTTCATCTCAGCGCCAGTGCTGTGAAATGGCATTTATTCAACACAAGAAATCGATTGAAGGAGAGAATCAAAATGCAAGAGCATGTAAAAACAGAAAATAAGCCGTTCAGGTTTATCAGGAATGGTTTCTGGGGAATCCAAGATGTAAATAATATTGACGACCAAGCCACGAAACTGTGTTTATCAAGGCTTGTGTCGCAAAATATCCTTTGTGCCGCTTACCAAGCGGCAAAGACTATCACAGAAATAGCAGAGACCATCTGCACACCTGCTTCCTTTGTGGAAGATGAAGTTATGCTATTAGAAGAACATGGCTTGATAGAAAAGATGCCGGGCAATAAATATCGAACAAATATGGTGATATTTATGCACACAAAAGAAATCACAGAACAATTTGACCAGATTTTTAAAGAGTTTGTAGCGGAAGTTTGTGAAACCTATGTACCGATGGTTTTAGAGGCTGTAAATAAAGTTGCGAGGAACGAAGCAATCACCTCTGGGCATATCTACACCCCAGAAAATGACATAAATTTTCTGAATTGGGCGATAGTTTCCTTTGCTTGTAGCGTAAAGCTCAAATTTGCTACTAATGATATTGATTTATCAAAATATTATGTAAAACGAGTCGGAGGCGGTGAAAACATCGCTTATGCCTTTGCTGTAGATGGATTTTACGAAGAGAAAACATCAGATATAGATAAATCTACCGAGATGCGTCATCAAATAGGTTCAAAAGATACCGATGATGAGAATGCTACTAATACCATGATAATAGATGCTTGGCAATTTAATACCTATCATGACAACAGAGATTTCGATGTCGCAGACGACCTTTATACAGATTACATGTATTTATACGATTTTATCTCGTCTACAACCGATAAAGATTTCATCAATAATGTAGAGCCAATCTCCAATTGGCATAATGTAGAGCAAATCTCCGATTGGCATTCAAAGGAAAGGATGTTTAAAAAAGGATACTTAGTCAATTCTGGAAAAGATGAAATAGTTAATATTGTCGTCATCTCTATGCAAAGAGAGGATTTTATTAATCTATTGCCTGAAGTCCCCGAAAACATAAAAGCAAAATGCCATGAACTTACTGCCCAGATAAACAAAATCTATGAAAAACACTATCCAAAGCATATACAGGAAGTTGCCACTGGTTTACATTTTCTCCTGCATTGTCGCTCTGTAGTATTACGGATACTCGAACAACTCCTTGAAACAGGAACCCTGAAACCTCTCAGCGAAAACCAAAAACAGTCTGTAAACACTATAATGTTCACAGATAAGGGGGTAAAATGAAAACAACAATAAATTTTATCACACTAAATAGCCCTCTCCACATCGATTCCTCCTTTAGTCCTCCCTTGGGTAAGGGGACAGTGGAGAGAAGCTATTTTTTTTTCATATATCTCATGATTGTATCTCTTTTATTTACTGGTTGTGCTGTCTTTAAATCAAAAAATAACTCTGTAGTGCCAAGCTCCGATTGGCTAATGATAGACACAGCCAAATTGGACGCATATTTTGACAAGCTTTTTGAATACAACAGATTCATGGGAAGCATAGCCATATCACATAATAGTGAATTACTCTACACAAAATCAGTTGGCTTTCTTGATTTTGATAGAGAAACAAAAGCAAATATAGACACAAAATACAGAATAGGTTCTGTAACCAAAACCTTCACAGCAGTGTTGGTATTAAAGGCAGTAGAAGAAAACAAACTCAACCTACAGCAAACTATTGAAGTCTTTTTTCCTGAAATCACCAATGCAGAAAAGATAACTATCGAAAATTTACTTCGTCATAGAAGTGGAATACCCGATCTTTACTCAGAAGAAGAAAATTGGGTTTCGAGATATTACACAGAGCAAGAACTGATTTCTTTGATAGCTGTTCGTGGAAGCGATTTTGAACCAGACTCAAAATTTTATTATAGCAACCCAAACCATATCTTGTTAGGTTTTATTCTTCAGAGACTTTATGAAAAAACTTATGCAGAGATACTTGATGAAAAAATAGTCAAACCTCTGGGATTGAAAAATACTTATGTCGGAAACAATATCATAAACATTTTGGATAATGAAGCTGATTCATTTAACTGGTTTGGAATTCCTTCAAAATCAGAAGAAGATATGTCCATATTGATAGGAACGGGAAATATAACCTCAACACCTATTGATTTGACGATATTTGGGAATGCTCTATTTAATGGAAAGCTGATATCCAGTGAAAGTCTAAACGAAATGAGAGAGAAAGGCATGAGCCTTGGTCGTGGGAATTTCAATGACAATTTATTTCATGGACATCACGGTGCAATTGGTGGTTTTTACACATCATTCTGTTATTTTCCTGATAAAAATATTGCTATTGCCTGGACATCAAATGATATAAATTTTAGCAGTA